>JAZQVX010000074.1:0-1935 GCA_045632045.1 Lawsonibacter sp. | reverse complement strand
CCGTTTTTTTGTCGTTGTTCAGAAAAGGTTTTGGTTTTTTGTCGGAATGCTAAGATAGCGTTAATTCGGTTGTTGGGGCAGATGAAATTGAATATGATACAGTCAGATCGTTATGGACTGTTACCATCAGAACCGAGGTTTTTGATATGAATTTACGCGTCGGCATCGACATCGGCTCCACCACCGTCAAGGTCGTGGTGCTGGACGAGGCAAATAAGCTGTTATTCCGCTCCTATGAGCGTCATTTTTCCAAGACCCGCGAGCGTGCGTGTGAAACTCTGCGCAATGTGTCCCACCTGCTGAAGGGGCAGAATATCCGCCTGACCATCACCGGCTCTGCCGGTCTGGGCGTGGCCAATGCGGCAGGGATCGACTTTGTGCAGGAGGTCTATGCCACCGCCGCCGCGGTGAACACCTTCATTCCCGACACCGACGCCGTCATTGAACTGGGCGGCGAGGATGCCAAGATCATCTTCTTCGGCGGCACGCTGGAGGAGCGCATGAACGGCTCCTGTGCCGGCGGTACCGGCGCCTTCATTGACCAGATGGCGACTTTGATGAATGTTACCGTCCCCGAACTGGATGCCCTGTCGCTGAAGCATGAGAAGATCTATCCCATCGCCAGCCGGTGCGGCGTCTTTGCCAAGACCGACATCCAGCCCATCCTGAATCAGGGCGGCCGGAAAGAGGATGTGGCGGCCTCTATTTTTCAGGCCGTGGTGGATCAGACCGTGGCCGGTCTGACCCAGGGTCGTGAGCTCAAGGGCAAAATCGTCTTTCTGGGCGGCCCACTCCACTTCCTCATGGGTCTGCGGGAGCGCTTCGTGGAGACCCTCCATCTGGATTCTGAACACGCCGTCTTCCCCGAGGACGGCGATTGCTTCGCCGCCATGGGCGCCGCCCTGTGCGCCGGGGACTATGCCCCCATCCGCTTTGAGGATATGCTCAAGCGGCTGGAGGAGAGCGTGGATACCTCCACTCTGGTGGACACCATGCCCCCGCTGTTTGACTGCGAGCAGGAGTATGAGGCCTTCGTGGCCCGCCACAACGCCAGCCGTCCCCCCGAGGTGGATGTGAACACCTATGCGGGCGACGCCTATTTGGGCATCGACGGCGGTTCCACCACCACCAAACTGGCCCTCATTACCCCCGAGGGCGGTCTGCTCCATACTTATTACCACTCCAATCAGGGCAACCCCGTGGCCATCGTGCTGGATCAGCTCCGGCAGATCTACGCCATGTGCGGCGATCGCATCACCATCAAAGGCGCCGCCGTCACCGGCTATGCCGAGGATCTCATCAAAAATGCCTTCTCCTGCGATCTGGGTCTGGTGGAAACCATGGCCCACTACAAAGCCGCCGCCCACTTCGAACCCGAGGTGGACTTCATCATCGACATCGGCGGTCAGGACATGAAGTGCTTTAAAATCCGCAACGGCGCGGTGGATTCCATTATGCTCAACGAGGCCGGTTCCTCCGGCTGCGGCTCTTTCATCGAAACTTTTGCCCGGGCGCTGGGCTATGACATCGCCACCTTCTCCAAGCTGGGTCTGTTCACCAAAAAGCCCGTCAATCTGGGCTCCCGCTGCACCGTATTCATGAACTCCAGCGTCAAACAGGCCCAGAAGGACGGCGCCGGCGTGGAGGACATCTCCGCCGGTCTGTCCACCTCCATCGTGAAAAATGCCATCTATAAGGTCATCCGCGCCGCCAATGCCGACGATCTGGGCAAACACATCGTGGTACAGGGCGGTACCTTCCTTAACGACGCGGTCCTGCGGGCCTTTGAGCAGGAGCTGGGACGCAATGTGACCCGCCCTGGCATCTCCGGCATCATGGGTGACTTTGGCGCGGCGCTGGCCGCCCGGGACGCGGGACTGGAGCGCAGCTGCCTGCTGACCCTGAAGGATCTGGACAAGTTCCGGCACACCGCCC
>JAZQVX010000073.1:0-4433 GCA_045632045.1 Lawsonibacter sp. | reverse complement strand
GCCGGAGATGTGCTTGACGCCGGCAGACTCGGCGTTGACCTGACCGAACAGGTCGCAGTCGATGGCGTTGTTGATGGAGATGAAGTTGTCGATCTGGCTGATGACATGGACATCGTTGGTGTAGTCAACGGGGGCGCCCATGACCTCGGGGTTGTGGTCGATGTAGTCATACAGCTTCTGAGAGCCGGCGGCGAAGGCGAAGACCTGGCGGCCCTTGTCCAGAGCCTTGTTCTTGCCGGTGATCTTGCCGGCCATGGCCATATCCACGAAGCCGTCAACATACATCTCGGTGTGGACGGACAGATCCTTCAGATCGGACTGGGCGATCATGGAGCCGATGGTGTTGGGCATGCCGCCGATACCCAGCTGCAGGCAGGCGCCGTTGGGGATCTGGGGAACGACCAGATTGGCGACGGCCTGGTCAACAGCGGTGGGAGCGCCGCCGGCAGGCAGCTGAGCCACGGGGGGATTGCTGCCCTCCACGACCATGTCAACATCCTTGATGTTGATCTCGCAGCCGGTCAGACCGTTGACCCAGGGCAGATTCTCGTTGACCTCGAGGATGATGACCTTGGCCTTGTCCAGCATGTCGGCGATGTGAGAGCAGGACACGCCGAAGCTGAAGTTGCCGTGCTTGTCCATGGGGGTGACCTGCAGCATGGCCACATCGACGGTCAGGCTGTCGCGATAGAAGCGGGGCAGCTCGGAATAGCGCATGGGGCTGAAGAAGCCCATGCCCTTGGCGATGATCTTGCGGTCCACGCCGGAGCAGTGCCAGCTGTTCCAGGTGAAGTGCTCGCCGGCGTCCTCGGCCTTGGCGATCTCGGGCATCCACATGGTGACGCCGCCGCGGACCTTCACATCATACAGCTCGTTCTGGCGGGCAGCCAGAGCCTTGTCCAGCTCCACGGGGTGGTTGATGCACCAGCTGTAGTCCACCCAGTCGCCGGACTTGACGACTTTGACGGCCTCAGCGGCGGTGGTCAGCTTCTGCTGATACAGTGCCTGATAATCCATTTTTTATTCCTCCGTATATAAAATTTTGTCTGGTTTATTTTATCCCGTCATTCCGAGCCGGTGCGCACACCGGCGTGGGAATCCGTAACGGATTGCCGCACCAGTCTGCGGACTGGTTCGCAATGACAAAATTTGCTTAAAAGGTCAGATAGAAGGGCTTCATAAGACTTTCCTGCTCGGTGGAGTCCTTGATCTGGGGCTTCTGGGCGTCGAGATTGGGGGTGCGGGCCTTTTTATGGCGATTCTTCTTTTTCCCGGATGCGGCCTGCCCGGGAGCGGGCTGTTTGGGCTGCTCCTGCTTGGCGGGGGCGGGCTTGGGAGAGTCGGCCTTCACGCTCTGGGGCTGGGCAGCGGCTTTTTTCTTTTTCTTCTTCTTTTTGGAAGGAGTCTGCTCAGGGGCGGGCTGCTGCACAGGCTCTGCCTTGGGTGCGGCCTTTTTGCCCTTGGCGGGCTTGGGCTGAGCGGGGGCCTCCGTCTTCTGCTCCGCCTTGGGGGCCTGCTTCTTCTCCGCCTTCTTTTTATTGGCCTTGGGCTGTTCCTTCACGGAGGGCTCAGGCTTTTGGGGCGTGGAGAAGAGGGGCTTGCGGGGAGCCAGCAGCCGTGCGGTGGCATCCATGATGACATCGCTGTCCAGAGGATTGGGGCGGTGGAACTCGGTGTTGGGCAGGGAGTCGCCGGTGTCCATCAGAGAGCCGGAGCGCACCAGCCGGGGGCGCTCGGTTCTGGGGAGATAGGGCATCTCGGGGATCTGAATGCCGCCCTCCAGAGGCTCGGGGATGGAAGATTCCACATTTCGGTTGGCTTCGGTGGATTTTTTCTTCTTTTTCCGTTTCTTTTTGGCGGGAGCCTCCTCGGCGGGGGACTCTTTTTCCCCAATCACAGGGGCGGGAGCGGGCTTTTCGGCCTTGACCTTCTGCTCCTGACGGACTTTTTCCTGTTCAAGGCGCTCCTTTTTGCGCTCCCGGGCGGCCTGACGGGCCTCGGCATCCTCGGCGTTGATGATCTTGCCGTGTTTGTCCCGCTTGGGGGTTTCAAAATTCACCATGGGGAAGGGGTGCCCCTCCACCACGGGGAGCTTTCTGCCGATGAGTTTCTCGATGGCCTTGAGCAGTTCCTTTTCATGGAAATCGCACAGGGCGATGGCGACGCCCTCCCGGCCTGCGCGGCCGGTGCGGCCGATGCGGTGGATATAGGTTTCGGGCACCTCGGTCAGGTTATAGTTGAACACATGGGAGAGATACTCGATGTCCAGACCTCGGGCGGCGATGTCAGTGGCCACGAGGCACTGCACCTTGCCGGCCTTGAAGTCGGCCAGCGCCTGCTGGCGGGCGGTCTGGCTCTTGTTGCCGTGGATGGCGGCGGCAGTGATTCCCGCCTTTTCCAGATCCCGGGCTACTTTATTGGCGCCGTGCTTGGTGCGGGTAAAGACCAGAGCGTTTTACACGCCCAGCGCATTTACCAGATGGGCCAGCAGGGCGGTCTTGTTGCCCTTGTCCACGAAATAGACAGACTGCTCGATGGCCTCCACGGGGGAGGACACAGGGTCGACGGCCACCTTCACGGGATCGTGGAGGAGGGAGTTGACCAGATCGGTGATCTCGGGGGGCATGGTGGCGGAGAAGAAGAGGGTCTGCTTTTTCTGGGGCAGCCACTTGAGAATTTTGCGCACATCGTGGATAAAGCCCATGTCCAGCATACGGTCGGCCTCATCCAGCACGAAGATGTCCAGCTTGGACACATCCACATAGCCCTGCTGGTGGAGATCCTCCAGACGGCCGGGGGTGGCGATGAGGATGTCCACGCCCTGCTGCAGGGCGGCCACCTGAGGATTCTGTCCCACACCGCCGAAAATGACGGCGGAGCGCAGCTTCAGATGGCGGCCGTAGGCCTGAAAGCTCTCGCCGATCTGGATGGCCAGCTCCCGGGTGGGGGTGAGGATGAGGGCGCGGATGGGGTGGCCGCTCACCTTGTTCTTACTCAGGCGCTGGAGAATGGGGGTTGCGAAGGCACAGGTCTTGCCGGTGCCGGTCTGGGCACAGCCCAGTACATCCCGGCCCTGCAGAGCGGGGGGGATGGCTTTGCGCTGGATGGGAGAGGGGGATTCGTATCCCTGCTCGCTCAGCGCGTTCAGGATCGGGGCGATGAGCCCCAGGTCACGAAAAGTCATGGGTTGCTTCCTTTGTCATACTTGCGAGGGGCGGCGAAAGCCCCCCTCGGCCCACGAACACCCTGTGGGCTGGGGGGATGGATGAAATGCAGAATGAAGGACAGGGGGTTATTCCTCGTCCAACAGGGGGCGCAGGCGATGTAAGACCTGCTCGACCGTTTCCTCCAGAGATTGTCCGACGGGGCAGTCCACCACGATGTCGGCGCACTTCTCATAGAAGGGGGCGCGGTAGGCCAGCACATCGGCCAGAGTCTGTCCGGGCTTCATGGCGATGCCCCGGGAGCCCATGTTGCGGATGCGGCGCTGTAGCTCCTCCACAGGGACATTGAGATAGACCACAGGGCCCAGAGTGCGCAGATGCTCGGCGCCCTTTTCCCGCAGGACGGCGCTGCCGCCGGGGGCGATGACATAGCGCTCGCATTCCACAGAGCAGACGGCCTCTTCCTCTCGCTCGAGGAAGTATTCCACGCCCTGCTGGTCGATGATGTCCTGAAGCAGAGCGCCCTCACGGTGCTGGATGACCAGATCCACATCCAGAAAACCAAAGCCCAGAGCCTTGGCCAGCAGTACGCCCACAGTACTCTTTCCGGAGCCGGGCATACCGATCAAAGTGACATTTTTCATGGGGAAACCGCCTTTCTGTGGGGGTGGGCAGACGATTTCCAAAAGGAAACGGTCATACGGATTAAAGTATAGCATAGTTTTTTCGAAAAAGGAAGAGGGAGACCCCTCGAAAAGGGTCGCGGGAAAGAAAAATTGCGTTTCGACTTGATTTCTATGGCCGCTTTTGGTATGCTAATGGGCGTATATGCAGCAGTATCGAAGTGGTCATAACGGGGCTGACTCGAAATCAGTTTGCGGGCAACCGCACGAGGGTTCGAATCCCTCCTGCTGCGCCAACGGCCTGCGGTGGACATCCACCGCGGGCCCTTTCTTTTTTCCGGGGCAAGGTTCCGGCTTGAATTTTCGGGTGCCTTGGATTATACTAAAGATTAGTACGCAAAAGCCCGAAAGGAACAGGAGGAATTGCTATGAATTTTCTGGAAGAAAGAATTGTAAAGGACGGCGTCGTCAAGCCCGGTAATGTGCTGAAGGTGGACAGCTTTCTGAATCATCAGATGGATATTGCCCTGATGGAAGAGATCGGCCGCGAGTTCAAGCGCCGTTTTGCCGACAAGCATATCAACAAGGTCATGACCATCGAGGCCTCCGGCATCGGTATCGCCGCTTTTGTCGCAAGAGAGTTTGG
>JAZQVX010000072.1:0-2263 GCA_045632045.1 Lawsonibacter sp. | reverse complement strand
CATTGCCGTGTCCGGTGATGTGGGTCAGGGTACCGAGCTGGACGGCCTGGAGGAGAAGGCCATCAAGACCGGCGCTTCCAAGCTGTATGTCGAGGATCTGACCGATGAGATGGTGGATGATGTCATCATCCCCTCCATGATGATGGGCGCCAGCTACGAGGGCTACCTGCTGGGTACCGCCTTCGCCCGTCCTATCATTGCAAAGCGTCTGGTGGAGATCGCCAAGAAGGAAAACGCCGACGCCATCTGCCACGGCTGCACCGGTAAGGGCAACGATCAGGTCCGCTTTGAGCTGGCCATCAAGCGCTTCGCTCCCGAGATGAAGATCATCGCCCCCTGGCGTGAGTGGGACATCAAGGGCCGTGACGAGGAGATCGACTACGCCGAGGCTCACAATGTCCCCCTGAAGATTTCCCGCGAGACCAACTACTCCAAGGACAAGAACCTGTGGCATCTGTCCCACGAGGGTCTGGATCTGGAGGATCCCACCAACGAGCCCCAGTATGACAAGCCCGGTTTCCTGGAGATGGGGGTGTCCCCCATCATGGCTCCCGATGAGGCTGAGTATGTGACCATCGACTTTGAGAAGGGCTGGCCTGTGGCGGTGAACGGCGAGCAGATGAAGGCATCCGATGTGATCCGCCAGCTGAACGCTCTGGGCGGCAAGCACGGTATCGGCATTCTGGACATCGTGGAGAACCGTCTGGTGGGTATGAAGGACCGCGGCGTGTATGAAACTCCCGGCGGTACCATTCTCTACCGCGCCCATGAGGTGCTGGAGATGATTACTCTGGACAAGGACACCAAGCACATGAAGACCAAACTGGCCGTCGATTTCGCCGACCTGATCTACAATGGCAAGTGGTTCACCCCTCTGCGCGAGGCTCTGCAGGCCTTCGCCGTGGACACCCAGAAGTATGTCACCGGTACTGTCAAGCTCAAGCTGTATAAGGGCAACATCATCACCGCCAGCGTCAGTTCCCCCTGCACCCTGTATTCTGAGAATCTGGTCACTTTCGAAGAGAGCGACTACGATCAGAAGGACTCTCAGGGCTTTATCAACCTGTGGGGCCTGCCTGATAAGGTTCAGGCTTTGCGCGAACAGGGCAAACTGTGATTTGAATTTTTCTGCGAGGCGAATGGCGAAAAAAGCCATTCGCCATTCGCACTATTATAAGGAGCGATACTTATGAAACTTTGGGCCGGTCGTTTCCAGAAGGAAACCAATGTTCTGGTCAACGATTTTAACTCTTCCATCGGTTTTGATGCCCGCCTCTATGAGCAGGACATCCGGGGCTCTATCGCCCACGCCGCCATGCTGGGCAATCAGGGCATCATCGAGCCCCACGAGGCCGAGAAGATCATTGCAGGTCTGAAGACCATTCTGGCTGACATTGAGGACGACAAGGTGGAGTTCTCTCTGGATAACGAGGACATCCACATGAACATCGAGGCCATGCTGACCGAGCGCATCGGCGCCGCCGGCAAGCGCCTGCACACCGGCCGCAGCCGCAACGATCAGGTGGCCGTGGATACCCGCCTGTACACCAAGGAGGAGATCCCCGAGATCATCGCCATGGTGCTGGATCTGGAGAAGGTCCTCATTCGCAAGGCCAAGGCCAATCTGGACACCGTCATGCCCGGTTACACCCATCTGCAGCGTGCTCAGCCCACCACCTTCGCCCACTACATGATGGCCTATGCCAACATGTTCAAGCGCGATGTTACCCGTCTGGAGGACTGTCTGGAACGACTGGACGAGTGTCCGCTGGGTGCCGGCGCACTGGCTACCTCCACCTACCCTGTGGATCGTTTCCAGACCGCCGCCGCCCTGGGCTTCAAGAAGCCCACCGACAACTCCATGGACTCCGTCTCCGACCGTGACTATGCCATCGAGCTGCTCAGCGCCCTGTCCATCCTGATGATGCACCTGTCCCGCTTCTCTGAGGAGATCGTGCTGTGGTGCTCCTGGGAGTTCAAGTTCGTGGATCTGGACGACGCCTATTCCACCGGCTCCTCCATCATGCCCCAGAAGAAGAACCCCGATGTCGCCGAGCTGGTTCGCGGTAAGACCGGCCGTGTGTACGGCTCTCTGGTCACCCTGCTGACCGTGATGAAGGCCCTGCCTCTGGCATACAACAAGGATATGCAGGAGGACAAGGAGGCCCTGTTCGACGCCATCGACACCGTGGAAATGTGTCTGCCTGTCTTTGCTGAGATGGTGGACACCCTCACCGTCCGGCCCAAGGATATGGCACGGGCC
>JAZQVX010000071.1:0-11776 GCA_045632045.1 Lawsonibacter sp. | reverse complement strand
GGCCGACACCTACACCGGCAAGGGCGATGTGGTCTTCTTCGAAGACGGACTGACTCCCGATGGTGTGCGCCGTGCCTGCGTGGCCGTCATGGAGCGCTGCGGCGGGCGGTGCGTGTGCCTGTCCGGCAAGGACGGCGAGGGATATAAGTACGCCATGGGCCACAAGGGAGGAAATCTCAAAGACCTGACCAAGGCCCTCAACCAGACCCTCAACGGCCGAGGCGGCGGCAAGCCCGACTTCGTACAGGGCAGCGTCAGCGCCAACCGCGCCGAGATCGAGGCATTTTTCGCCAATCACTGAGCAAAGGAGATTCTCAAATGAAAAAAATCACTTCCCTGTTCCTCTCCCTGCTGATGCTGCTGTCTATGACCGGCTGCGGCGACAGCGGCGAGGCACTGGCCGGTGCGGTGCTGGACACCGTCATTGATGCCGTTGAAAATTACGAGGGCGATGCCGAATCCGTTGGCATCATCGGCGGCGCCGACGGCCCCACTTCCATTCTGGTGACCGACGGCAAAGACGAGGAGATCGGCGTCATCGGCGGCGATACCACCACCATCTTCATCGAAACCGAAAGCTCCGGGGAAAAGAATGTCCCTGTGGAGGGCGAGTACTACTACGATCTGGAAAATGTGGTGCTGTATCTCTACTACTACGATGAGCTGCCCGACAACTACATCACCAAGAAGGAAGCCCGCTCTCTGGGCTGGGAGGGCGGCACTCCCGAGCGCTATCTGGAGGGCTCTGCCATCGGCGGCGACAGCTTTGGCAACCGCGAGGGTCTGCTCCCCGAGGGCAAGTATACCGAATGTGACCTGTATACCCTTGGCAAGGACGAGCGCGGCGCAGAACGACTGGTCTTTACCGACGACGAATACTACTATACCGGCGACCACTATGCCAGCTTTACGCAGATCTGGGTCGAGGACGGCGAGGTGATTACCAAATGAACATCATGATCGACTGCACCCCCATGGTGGATGAGGCCTCTGTCCACACCACCTTCGCACAGGCGCTGGACTTCCCTGCCACCTATGGTCGGACTCTGGATTCCCTGTACGACATGCTCACCTCCACCGGCGAGCTGAATCTGACTCTGACCAATGCCGCCGCGCTGAACAAGCTCTTCCGCTACGGCGACAATCTGAAGCTGACTCTGGAGGACGCCGCCCGCGACAACGAGCTGTTTACTCTGGAGTATCAGGACTGATCCCCAGTTCCTGCTCTATCAATTCCACATTTCGGCACAATCTCTCATGCCCGGGCTCCAAGGCCCGGGCTTTTTTTGCCTCTTTGAGGGCCTCCTCCTTTCGCCCGGTGTGGTAGAGGGCGAGGGAGCGCAGATCGTGGGGCAGACTCCCCCAGCTCTCCCCCTCTGTGATATAGGTGCGGGGGCGGCGGGTGATGGTCAGTGCCCGGGCAGTGAAGAAGGCGACTGCCTCCCAGTCCCGGCGCTCATAGTGGAACCGAGCTAATTCCATCCACGGCTCCCGCAGGTGGGGCGCCTCCGCCGCGGCCTTGAGATACCAGCCAAAGGCCTGCTGTTCCTGTCCCAGCATGAGATAGGATCGGGCGATGTACCGCATGGATGCCGAGCGCTCATCCTTCCATGTGGCTTCCGGCATGGACAGATGCCAGCTCAGGGTATGGATGCAGTCCGTCCAGCGCCCCGCGTACATGTACTCCCGGCCGAGGTAGTGGACATTTCGGTCGTCCTTCGGTTCCTCCTCCACCGCCTGTTCCAGCAGAGGGAGATACTGACTCCGGGATTTATTCGGGTCGGGGTGGTGGTCAAGCTGAATGCCGTCTGCCACCACGGTGGCGCCCCGGCGGCCCTCCCCCACCCAGCGCAGCACCTCATGCACCGGATGCACCCAGCGATAGCCCCGGCGGGCGTGGATCTTCTCATACCAGAATACCACATCCTCGCCGCCGTCGGGTCTGAAGCTCCATGTATAGCGGTAGGCGCACTGTCCTGTCCCCGGGGTCCAGACCTCCTCCAACTGGTCGCGCCAGCCGGGTTGAAAGACCTCGTCCAGATCGGTGCAGACGCAGATGTCCACATCCTCCCCCACCAGTTCCAGTGAGCGATTTCGGGCCGCGTCAAACCGCCATGGCGCGATGATCTCCTGCTCCACCCGGGCACCCCGGCGGCGCAGGCGCTCCACCGTGTCGTCCTCAGACCCGGTGTCCAGCACCACCACCTCGTCCGCTTCGGACATGGAGTCCATCCAGCGCTCCACGAAGGCGGATTCGTTTTTGCTGATGGCGTAGACCGCCACACGATATTTTCCCATCTCTATCCTCCTTATAAAAAGAACGCCCCCGCGCAGGCGGGGGCATCCACAGATCAGGTCGCGATGACCCCTGCGGTGCGCAGAGAGGCCAGCAGAGCGTTGAAGGCGGTGATGACATCGGCCAGTTCCGCCGTTGCCTCCAGATCAGCTACGGCAGGGCCGGGAATCAGTTCACCGGCGGGGCCGGTGGGGCCGGTAGGGCCAACCGCACCTGTGGCACCCGTTGCACCGGCGGGGCCGACAGGGCCGGTGGGACCGGTGGGACCGGTGGGACCAACTGCGCCGGTTGCACCGACAGGGCCGACTGCGCCGGTTGCTCCGGTGGGCCCGGTGGGGCCAACAGCACCGGTGGCACCCGTTGCGCCGGTGGGACCAACGGGGCCGGTAGGGCCGACTGCGCCGGTTGCACCCGTTGCGCCGGTGGGGCCGGCAGGTCCGGGAATACCCTGCGGGCCGGTGGGACCCATGGCACCGTCAGGGCCGGGGATACCCTGTGGCCCGGTGGGACCCATGCAGTTCATAGGTGGATATGGCTGGCAGGGCTGACAGGGAGCAGGCGGAAAGGGAG
The DNA here is from genome assembly GCA_045632045.1 of Lawsonibacter sp. Lineage (GTDB taxonomy): Bacteria > Bacillota > Clostridia > Oscillospirales > Oscillospiraceae > Lawsonibacter. The sequence continues at coordinate 8,910 of JAZQVX010000071.1, read as the reverse complement.
GCGCGGGAGGACAGGGAGGCATCGGAGGACGGGGGCGACCACAGCCGCAGCCACCGCCGTTCAGGTGAGCCACCACTCCGCCGCAGTCCGGATCCCAGTCGGGATAAAAACGATTCATAGCAAACTCCTTTTACATGGATTGCATTGTGGCACTGCCACGCAACATTCTATGCTCCCGCCTCCTTCCCTGCCCCCTTTACACCACTCCCCTTTTCTGGCATAATAGGGACAAACACACAAGCAAGGAGCATCTTCACATGGAACCTGTTATGATCCCCACCCTCCTGTTCTGGGAGAACAAGAACACATGGTACGGCAGCAAGGGACTGGCCCGCTTTTTCATCCAGCCCGTTGTCTTGGAACACGAGGACGGAAGCAGCGAAAAGATGCTTCAGGTGGAACTGTGGCGCGGCCCGCTGATGATGTCCCTCAGCGAGGTCATCGAAACCGAACACTTCCCCATGACCGAGGAGGGTCTGCAGGAAGTGGTGGACTGGCTGGAGCTGCAGGCCGCACTGCTTAACAACTGTCAATAAAAAATCCCGCCTGACATCAGGCGGGATTTTGTTATGTTCAGGAATAGTCGGCGATGAACATGGCGTCACCGAAGGAGAAGAAGCGGTACTGCTCCTCCACGGCTTTGGCGTAGGCATTGAGGACATTCTCTCTGCCCGCCAGAGCGGACACCAGCATAATGAGGGTGGACTGGGGCAGGTGGAAGTTAGTCACCAGTGCGTCCAACACCTTGAAGCGATAGCCGGGATAGATGAAAATGTTGGTGAAGCCGGAGCGCTCGGTCATGGTGCCGTCCTCGGCGGCGAAGCTCTCCACGGTGCGGCAGGAGGTGGTACCCACGCAGATAACACGGCCGCCATTGCGCTTTGTTTCGTTGATGATGTCGGCGGTTTCCTGACTGATCTCGCAGTACTCAGAGTGCATCTCGTGCTCCAGAATATCCTCTGCCTTCACGGGGCGGAAGGTACCCAGACCCACATGGAGGGTGACATAGCACAGGCGCACACCCATCTCCTCGATCTGCTTCATCAGCTCGGGGGTGAAGTGCAGGCCGGCGGTGGGAGCGGCGGCGGAGCCCACCACCTTGGAGTAGACAGTCTGGTAGCGCTCATTGTCCTGCAGCTCGGCCTTGATGTAAGGGGGCAGGGGCATTTTGCCCAGCTGCTCCAGAATTTCAAGGAAGATGCCCTGATAGTGGAACTTCACCAGACGCTTGCCGTCGTCGGCCTCTCCCTCGATGGTGGCGGTGAGCAGACCGTCACCGAAAATGACCTGAGCGCCCACCTTCAGCTTGCGGCCGGGGCGCACCAGACACTCCCACACATTGTCCCCCCGATCCTGCAGCAGCAGCACCTCGCACACGCCGCCGGTGGGCCGGTGGCCAATGAGGCGGGCGGGCAGCACACGGGAGTTGTTCAGCACCAGACAGTCACCGGGACGCAGGAAGGAGGGCAGGTCGTAGAAATGCCTGTGCCCCACCTCGCCGGTACACTTGTCCAGAGTCATCAGGCGGGAGGTGTCCCGCTTGGCCAGAGGAGTCTGCGCGATGAGCTCCTCAGGCAGGAAAAAATCAAAATCAGAAGTTTTCAAAGTCAAAATCGCCTTTCCGATCAATCTTCGTAATCATCCACATAAGTTCCCGGGAAATAGAACTCAATGATCTCGTCATAGTCAAAGCCCTCTTCGGCCATAGCATAGGCGCCGTACTGGCTCATGCCCAGCTGGTGACCCCAGCCGCTGCCCTCAAAGACATACTCGCTGTCGGAAACGGTAACGGTGCCGGCCTTATTGACCGTCACCTCTTCCTCCTCTTCTTCCTCCTCGGGCTCAATGAGCAGGTGTTTACGCTCGTTTCCGTCAATATAATAGGGGGTATCATCCACCAGCTCCACTTCCCCTTCGCCGGTGATGACATAGATCTCCTCGGCAAACAGTTCGGTGAAGCCGATCTTTTCCAGTCCGTTGAGGATGAACTCCCACAGGGCGGGCTCTTCTTCCTCTTCCTCCGCCACACTGCCGTCCGCCCGGACACCGTTGACAGTGAAGCGGATGGATTTCAGACCGAAGATACTGCGGATATCGTCGGGCTTGAAGGTGTTCTTGCCGCCGTTTGACCAGTGGACCACCAGCTTGATGACATTGCCAAGCTCGGAATAGGTGAGATCCATGCTGTCCACTTTGGTCCCCACGCCGTAGCCGCTGCTCTGGAGCTTTTTTGTCAGCTCACTGCGGGAGTACTTCACCTTCCAGGAGGAGTTGGCGTTGATGTCGTCGGCTCCCTGCTCATAGGGATCCTCTACGCCGCACAGATAGGGGTATTTGGACAGCTTGCTGCCCCAGACATGCTCGATTGACTCGCTGGCGCCGCCGTGGCTGGAGGAGTAAAAGGTTTCTGCCAGTTCATCCTCGTACCAGATGACCTGACCGGCGGATTCCTCCACCGCCTCGTCGCTGATGTCGCTGGGACCGTAATTGGAGCGGTCGGAGCCGGTGCCACGATAGACCTGACACCAGCTGCTGTTGCACACATCAAAGCCCAGACCCTTGTGTTTGCCCAGATTCTTCAGCACATAGGTGCGGGCACAGGTGGCCTGGGTCTTCAGGGCCTCGGCAGGCCACTCCCGACCCATCTCATAGGGGGCCACGCCCTTGACATACTCCTCCAGAGGCAGAACATTGACCACCGTCAGGCTGCCGCCGGCGATACGCTCATAGGTGAAGCCGCCGCGGTACTTATAGCCCCGGAACCATGTCCGCACATCCTCTTCCCCGGTGACATCGGGCAGGATGGCCAGACGGCTTCCCTCTCCCTCATCGTACTGGAAGAGGATGCGGTCGGTTCCCGTTTCCACCACGCTGACGCCATAGGCGCTGGTGCCCACGATCTCGCCCTCACCCAGTTCCTCCTGCGCTTCCAGTGCCTCGCCCTTGGTGAACCACGCGCCGATGCGCACCTGGTACTCTCCGTCCACCCAGGCAAGGAAGGAGTCCTCATACTCCTCTGCCAGACTGAGCGCCTCGTCCATATCGTCGAAGCTCTCCTCCAGACGAATGTGGAAGCAGCCTACTTTGATGTCGCTTTCCACATTGGCGGAGTAGGTTTTGCGGCCCTGCGCCTCGTCATAGCCATAGCACAGGTTCTGGGTCTTCATGACCGCCACGGCGGTCACATCCTCGTCGGTATAGGCCAGCTCCACGAAGTTCAGGTTCTCGTCATAGTAGCCGAAGCAGAACCCCTCGCCATAGCCCTCTGCGTTTTGCAGATGGGCACAGGCCAGCTGTCCCAGTTCGTTATGTTTGGAGCCGGAGGCCAGTCCCACCCGGACCATAATATCGCCGTCATCGTTATAGGTGGCAGCCATGGCTCCGGTTGGCATCATGACCGCCGCCGCAAGGAGGATGGCGGCAAGTCTTTTCGTCAATTTTCTCATTTATGAAACTCCGTTTTCCACACAATCTTCCACTTTAGTCTATTGACACAGAGAAGTAAAAATGATAGGATAGTGTCAAATTCCGCAAGATAGAGGCGCGGCTACATCAGTACGCATGGTCAGGGGGCCGAACTCCCGCTCACCCATGCCGAAAGGGGACGCCGCCGAAGATCGATCTCCGTCCGGCGGGGGCAGGTCTGGTCGACCGGTCAAGAGCCTTTCGACTGTCATCAGGGATCTGATGGAGCGCTGTCTGCATTTTGTGAATATTCTGTCTGCCGCGCGTTTTTGCGTATGCTGACATTATAGTACAAAATCAGCCGCTTGAAAAGCCGCTGATTCATTTTTCTTTTTGGGGGAATCTTCTCCCCCAGGCATCATTTCTCCTTCGGAGTCATACATTGCTCTGAAGTATCTGGAGGTCTATGGATATGGAAAAGTATAAAGTTGGTATTATCGGCGCCACCGGCATGGTCGGTCAGCGCTTTATCACTCTGGTCGACAACCATCCCTGGTTTGAGCTGACCTGTCTTGCCGCCAGCCCCCGCAGCGCCGGCAAGCCCTATGAGCAGGCTGTTGAGGGCCGCTGGGCCATGACCACTCCCATCCCCGAGAAGGCAAAGGGCATGATGGTTCTGGACGCTCAGGCCGATGTGGAGAAGATCGCCGGCATGGTGGACTTCGTGTTCTGCGCCGTGGACATGAAGAAGGATGAGATCCGCGCTCTGGAAGAGACTTACGCCAAGGCCGAGTGCCCCGTCGTTTCCAACAACTCCGCCCACCGCTGGACCGACGATGTCCCCATGGTGGTGCCCGAGATCAACCCCGAGCATCTGGATGTCATCGCCGCTCAGCGCGCTCGTCTGGGCACCAAGCGGGGCTTCATCGCCGTCAAGTCCAACTGCTCTCTGCAGAGCTATGTCCCCGCCCTGCACCCCCTGAAGAAGTACGGTCTGGAGACCGCTCTGGTCTGCACCTATCAGGCCATTTCCGGCGCCGGCAAGACCTTCGAGCGCTGGCCCGAGATGGTGGATAACTGCATCCCCTACATCGGCGGCGAGGAAGAGAAAAGCGAGCAGGAGCCTCTGAAGCTGTGGGGCAAGGTTGAGGACGGCAAGATCGTCAAGGCCGCCTCCCCCGCCATCACCGCCCAGTGCATCCGTGTCGCCTGTCAGGACGGTCACATGGCCGCCGTGTTCATGAAGTTCAAGGACGGCTGCAAGCCCTCCATCGAGCAGATCAAGGCCGACTGGGCCGAGTTCAAGGGCCGCGCTCAGGAGCTGGAGCTGCCCTCCGCCCCCAAGCAGTTCCTCCACTATTTTGAGGAGGAGAACCGTCCCCAGCCCCGTCTGGATCGCAACCTTGAGGGCGGCATGGCCGTTTCTCTGGGCCGTCTGCGCGAGGACTCTCAGTACGATTACAAGTTCATCGGCCTGTCCCACAACACCCTGCGCGGTGCCGCCGGCGGCGCTGTCCTGCTGGCCGAGCTGCTGTGCGCCGAGGGTTACATCACCAGACAGTAATTCGAATCTCTTATCTCATATCTCTTTTGAAAGGGTGTTATTTCCATGAGAACCCCCGTATTTACCGGCAACTGCCCCGCTCTCGTCACCCCCTTCGATGCCAACGGCTCCATCAACTATGATGCTTTCGGTCGTCTGATCGACGCCCAGATCGAGGCCGGCGTTGACGCCGTCTGCGTCTGCGGCACCACCGGCGAATCCGCCACCATGTCCATCCGCGAGCACAATGCCGCCGTGGAGTACTGCGTCAAGCGCGTCAACAAGCGGGTCAAGGTCATCGCCGGCGCCGGCAGCAACGACACCTCCGCCGCCGTCTATCTGTCCCAGCACGCTCAGGATTACGGCGCAGACGCTCTGCTGCATGTCACCCCCTACTACAACAAGGCCAGCCAGACCGGTCTGATCAAGCACTATGAGTACATCGCCGAGCGCACCGAGCTGCCCATCATCCTCTATAATGTCCCCGGCCGTACCGGCGTGTCCTTCACTGCCGAAACTTACAAGATCCTGTCCGAGAACCCCAAGATCAACGGTGTCAAGGAGGCCAGCGGCAACTTCTCTCTGCTGGCTCACACCCGCTATCTCTGCCCCGATGACTTCTACATCTGGTCCGGCAACGGCGATCAGGTGGTCCCCATGATGAGTCTGGGCGCCAAGGGCGTCATCTCCGTGGCCTCCAACATCGTCCCCGAGGTCATGGTCAAGATGAGCCACCTGTGTCTGGAAAACGACTTTGAGGCCGCCTCCAAGCTGCAGATCCAGTACATGGATCTCATCGACGCTCTGTTCTGCGAGGTCAACCCCATCCCCGTCAAGGCCGCTATGAACCTGATGGGTATGGAGGCCGGCACTCTGCGTCTGCCCCTGTGCGACATCTCCGACAAAAACCTCGCCGTCCTGCGCGCTTCCATGGAGCGCATGGGTCTGCTGAAGTAAGGTGTTTCCTATGCTGAAGATAATCATTTCCGGCTGCAACGGTCACATGGGCCGGGTGGTGGAGGGCATCTGCAACTCCACTGACAACACGCAGGTGGTCGCCGGGTTCGATGTGATGGGTTCCACCGACCGGGATTTCCCCGTCTACTCCTCCCCCGCTCAGTTTACCGGCAAGGCCGATGCCGTCATTGACTTCTCTTCCCCCGCCGCGCTGGACGGTCTGCTGTCCTTTGCCAAGGCCACCAAGACCCCCCTGGTTCTGGCCACCACCGGTTACTCCCCCGAGCAGATCGCACAGATCGGCGCCGCCGCTCTGGAGGTTCCCATTTTCCGCAGCGCCAACATGTCTTTGGGCATCAATGTGCTGCTGGAGCTGGTGAAGAAGGCCGCCGCCGTACTGGGCGACAGCTATGACATTGAGATCGTGGAGCGCCATCACCGCCGCAAGGTGGATGCCCCCTCCGGCACCGCACTGATGATCGCCGATGCCGCCGCCTCCACCTGCGGACACGAAACAGAGTATGTCTTTGAGCGCCACAGTGTCCGTCAGCCCCGGGACAAGAAGGAGATCGGTATCTCCGCCGTTCGTGGCGGCACCATCGTGGGTGAGCACGAGATCATCTTCGCCGGTCACGACGAGATCATGGAGATCAAGCACACCGCCCTCTCCCGTGAGATCTTCGCTCAGGGCGCCGTCGAGGCCGCCAAGTTCATCTCCGGCGTGGATGCCCCCGGTCTGTACGACATGAGCATGCTGGTCAAGTAAATACACACCAAAAGGGTGCGCCGCGTTGTGCGGCGCACCCTTTTTTCATCCCCATGTGGGGAACATCTCATCGGGCAGGACGCCCTCCGGGATAACGAAAGTTTCATAGAGCCGGGACAGGGCATTCCATGTGGGCTGATCCATAATGCCCGTGGGGTTCAGCCCCGCACGGCGCTGGAGCCAACGGACATTCTCCACCGAATTCTCGTCGTGGAGCCCGGTCTGATCGGAGGGTCGTATGCCGCTGAAATAGCGGGAGAGGCTTTGGAACATGGACTGGGGCAGGGACATATACTCCTTCCACTCCCCCGGCTCCGCCTGTCTGCCGTTGCCCGGAAAGGCTCGCACCGGGCGGGGCGGATCCAGTTTTTCCCGGGCCTGCTCATATTTTGCGCGGATGGCCTGCCATGTGCGGCGATCCACCACCCCCGTCACCGGGGGCGCAAATTCCCGCTGAAAGCGCAGAACAGCCTCCAGCGTGTTCTCGTCAAAGAGGCCGCTCTCGGCCACGGTGGGCATGAAGTCATAGACCAGCGCCAGCCGCCCCAGCATATACTGCAGCGCCCGCACCGGACGCGAGAGCATCTCCCGTTCCAATTCCAGTTCCATCATACCTGCACCGCCTCCCCATCGTCGCCGCGTCCAAGCTCCAGTTCATATCCCGGGTACTGCCCAAAGCGCACCGGAGGGGCATACCGCCCCGCCGTCAGGGCACTGCCGCCCCCGAAACGCACATCATCCCGGCGCAGATCCCGCTCAGCGGCAGCAAAGGAGCGGTAGATGGACTCCCATGTCCGCTCCCCCACCACGCCGTCCGCAGTCAGTCCGTTGTTGGCCTGATACTGCCGCACCGCCCGGGCTGTGGTGGGGCCGAAATCCCCATCCACCCGCACCGGAGTCAGGGCATTGTCGAACTCCGCCAGAATGGCCAGCATATACTGCAAAACCCGGACGCTGCCCCCGCGATCCCCCTCCCGCAGAGGGCCGGTGTAGGCGAAACGAACGGAGTAAAAGTTTTGTCCCTGGCTGACCAGCTCGGCCAGCTCCGTCACCGCCACATACAGCCGCACCAGCCGGTACCATGTGGCCTTACCCACCACACCGTCCGGGGTAAGTCCGAACACCTGCTGAAAGGTACGCACCGATTCCCGGGTGGACTCATCAAAGACCCCGGTCACGGCGGGAATTCTCGGGATGGCAGGGTAATTGCGGGCGATGCGGTTCAGGCTGGTCTGGATCACCGACACCTCGGGCCCAGCCGCGCCAAGACTCAGAGGATAGCCGGGATAGGAGCGGCGCACACCCCGGATGGGGGCGTTGGTGACAAGCTCGATGTCGTTTCCGTAGTATCTGCGCAGGATGGTCATGGAGTCGGCTCCCGCCTGCGCCATCTCCTGACTGCCCCACTGGGACAGACCGTCACAGGTGACGGTGGTGCCGTTGCAGAACTTTGCAGACAGTACATTTTCGCTACATCACATTATTTATTATGTAATTTACCCAATTTTAAGTATATACGACAATGTTTTATCCGGCTTCGCTTCGACGCAAGATAAGATTTTTCGTAACGCCACATTGTCAACATCCTCTAACGCCAAGAAAGCGTCCACCTCAGAAATACATTCCTCGATACTTCGGGAAGCCTTCTTCATCTTCTTGGCATCCCTGCTGAACATGGCCAGATCCTGATTCACAGCTTCAATCTGCTTTCCAATTTTCTCCGTCTGGGTCTTTAGTTCCTCCATGGTCAGGATGTCGTTGGTATACATATCGATGAATTTCTGTTTTTGTCTGAGCAGCTTTTCAAGTGTACGCTGTTTTTCGATAATAGTCTCTTCCGTCGGTCGCTCGTTTTCCTTTTGCAACAGCATCTGTTCCTGTACTTCCCTGGCAAAGGCTTCCTTATCCCGAACGCATTTCTGTAAGACCTGCGAGAGGCCTTCCCTTAGTAAACTGTCCGGGACATAGAATCGGTTACCGCAGCGTGTGCTGTTTTTCATACGCGTTCCGTTTTTGCACCGCCAATAGCTGTCGACCCGGTCACTACCCTTTCTCGGAACATTCTGCCTGAACATCACGCAACCACATTCCGCGCACCGCACAAGGCCGCTGAACAGATACGGGCTGGTGTAGCGCCGCCTTGGGTCGCCGCCCTTTGCCAGCTGCATCTGACAGCGTTCCTCCCGAATCCGCTGGACTTCATCGAAGTCCTCCTGACTGATGATGGCCAGTTCCGGTC
>JAZQVX010000070.1:0-10706 GCA_045632045.1 Lawsonibacter sp. | reverse complement strand
AGCCTGCGTGATGTCAGTCATTTTGATTTCTCCTTTTAGTTTTTTGTGGGGTTTTGTGTTCCCCTGTTTTCTGATATCAGTATATCAAATGTGCCGGAGAGGGTGGGCACATAAATATACCGCGAACTGTTGGCTAAAAGAAAAACGCAGCCCCGACTTCAGGGCTGCATGAGTGCTGGATGAAGCGATTTTTGGAGCGGGCCTCAAAGTGGCGTGGGGGCTGGCCTACGGCAGACTCTTTTCTGACTACTGGATATTGTAAAGTTCACAATTTCTACTGGAAAGTTGAAGGAAGTCTTCAAAAGTTGATACTTGAGATCGATCAATACCTAAATAACCCAATGAACTTCAAATTTCAAGAGTTTATAGGCTTAGAAGTTGACGGATTCAAAAACATCTGATAGCATTAGGACAACCCGATGAACAGTCGTGGTTCATATCAGTAAATTAAGCAACAAATCTGTTTTGAAGCAAGGTCATTTTTCGTGGGCCGTCAGGCACACCCATCCGCCACGCCATTGAGGTGGCCTGGGACCGGGGCGATCTGGAAACACTCCAGAAATACTTCGGCTACACCGTCAACGGCGCCAAGGGCAAGCCCACCAATAGCGAATTTATTGCGCTTATATCTGACCGGCTGGTGCTGGAGAACGGTAAGGCGCAGGTGCTTTAATTTTGTTTATATAGCAGAAAAAGAGAATGATGAACCGTCCTGCTGCCGACAAGAGTCGATGGCGGGGCGGTTTTCATGTATACCATGATCCGGCCGGTATGGCAGTCATATACAGGGAGTTCCCCTTGCAATTTTTCCGGGGGTTTGCTATGATGGTGAAAAGCCATTCCGAAAGGAGAACAACCATGACCTTTACTTACAACCCCAAAGGGGTCTGCGCCCGCCAGTTTACCATTGAGGTGGAGGATGGCAAGGTGGCCAACATCTCCATCGTGGGCGGCTGCAGCGGCAACCTGCAGGGCATCGCCGCGCTGCTCAAGGGTATGAGCGTGGAGGAGGCCATCGCACGCATGGAGGGCATCCGCTGCGGCTTCAAGAGCACCTCCTGCCCCGATCAGATCGCCAAGGCACTGAAAACTGTGGTATAACGAAAAACACGCCTGACCGTGACGGTCGGGCGTGTTTTTTATGTCTTATCGGCGGGAACCGCGATAGTTGCGGCGGCCTCCACGGTGGCGGGAGGAGCGGTAGCGGCGGCGCTTGCGGCGCAGCAGGAAGATCAGCAGCAGGATGAGTACCAGCACACCCACGATGCCGGCGGCCAGACGGACACCGTACTCCTCCATGAAGTTGAGGAAGACCATCTTCTTGTACAGCAGCTCGGAGCGCTCCACAGAGGTGACGGCAACCAGTTCCAGCTCGCCGTACTCCTGATCCTCATAGAACAGGCGCATGGAGCCCAGCACCTGCCCCTCGGCAACGGGGGCCTCCACGGTGTCGGAGTAGAGGGTGATCTCAGACTGGATGTCGTTTTCGTTGATGCGCTTGGGGAGGGTGAGGGTCAGAGAGCCGATGGGCTTGACCATGACCTCGTCCGCGTCACGGGAGAGGGTGACGGCAACTTTGTCCACAGGCTCATCGGGGCGGGAGATGGTGACCCGGCGGAAGTTGGTGAAGCCGTATTCCAGAAGGCGCTTGCTCTCGTCGAACTGGCCCTGACGGATATTGCCGTCGGCGTTCTCGATAGGACCGGAACCCATGATGACACTGACCATCAGCTTGTCGCCGTCTTTGGCGGCGGCCACCAGACAACGACCGGCCTCGTCGGTGGAGCCAGTCTTGCCGCCGATGCACTTGTCGTATGTATGGCGGCTGTAATACAGGTTGGAGATCAGACCGTTGGTGTTGAAGAAATAGCGCTCCTTGGAGATGTTGGTGGGAGCGGCGGTATAGCTGGCGGTGGAGATGATCTCGAGAAAGAGATCGTGTTCCATGGCGGCCATGAACATCAGAGCCATGTCATAGGCGGTGGTGTAGTGGTTGGGGTCGTGGAGACCGTGGGGGTTGATGAAGTGGGTGTTGGTGCAGCCCAGGGCCCTGGCGCGCTCATTCATCATGGCGGCGAAGTTGTCGATGCTGCCCCCCAGATGCTCGGCAAGAGCCTTGGCGGCGTCGTTGGCGGAGGGGAGCATGAGGCAGTAGAGCAGGTCGCGGACGCTCATCTGCTCGCCGCTTTTCAGATTGGCGGTGGACTCATCGGGGAAGTCCTTCCGGGCGGCGTTGTCGCTGACGGTGACGACAGTTTCCTCGGTGATGGTGCCTGCCTCCAGTGCCTCCAGGGTGAGCAGGGCGGTCATGACCTTGGTCATACTGGCGGGGTAGGCCTTGTCGTGGGCATTATACTCGTAGAGTACCTCGTCATAATTGGCATCCACCAGCACGGCGTTGGTGCAGTAGAGATCGAGATCGTCCTCCACCGCTGCCGCCGGGAGGGTCAGCAGACTGACCAGTGTGGCCAGCAGGAGAAGAATCGATGAGAAACGATATTTTTTCATAGGAAAATCTCCGTTGATGTGATATACTATATCTGTATTGTGACAGAGAATAGGAATGCCTTTATCTCTGGACAGGGTCATACATCATTATTATAGCAAACCAAACTTGGTTGCGCAAGCGGCAGGTGAGAGAAAGATGGCGGGAATTTCCCGGTATGAGAAGATCGCCCTGGGGGCCACAGTGGCCTTTGGACTGGTGTGCCTGCTGATGCTGGCGGGACTGAGAGGGGAGTCGGTTCCCTATACCGTCACCGCCGCCCCGGATGTGACCCCCAACCCACAGCAGGAGATGGCCCAAACCCCGGACAGCCTGCTCCCGGGGGAGAAGATCAACATCAACACCGCCCCTGTCGAGGATCTGCAGCGCCTGCCCGGGATCGGGGAGAAGCGGGCGGAGGACATCGCCGCATGGCGGCAGAAACAGGGCCCCTTTACAAGTGTGGAAGAACTGGCGCAGATCTCCGGCATCGGGCCGGGGACCCTGAGCGCCATTATGGACTATATCACGGTCAGTGAGGAGTAATTATGCCAAAGATCTTAGTGGTCGATGACGAAGTGGTCATCGTCAAGGGACTGAAATTCAATCTGGAGCGGGAAGGCTTTCAGGTGGATACCGGCTATGACGGCGAACAGGCCGTGGAGATGGCCCGGGAGGGGAGTTATGACCTCATCCTGCTGGATCTCATGATGCCCAAGATCGACGGGCTTCAGGCCTGTGCCAGGATCCGGGAATTTTCCGATGTGCCCATCATCATGGTCACCGCCCGCAGTGAGGACACAGACAAGATCGTGGGCTTTGAGTACGGAGCCGACGACTATGTGACCAAGCCCTTCAACATCATGGAGCTGAAGGCCCGCATCCGGGCGCTGATGCGCCGGGCCGGTGCCGCCGCCAGAACCGGCGGGGGAGAGGGCAGACTCACCGCCGGTCATATCCGGCTGGACACCGCCGAGCGGGCCGCGTTTAAGGGGGAGGAGCGCGTGGAGCTCACCGCCAAGGAGTTTGACCTGATGGAGCTGCTGCTGCGTAACCCCGGCCGGGTTTACAGCCGGGAAAACCTCCTCAATGTGGTCTGGGGCTATGAGTACATCGGCGATTACCGCACGGTGGATGTCCATGTCCGCAGACTGCGTGAGAAGCTGGAGCTGGATCCGGCAAACCCCGAATTTATCCGCACCAAATGGGGCGTGGGATATTATCTCTCCGCCTCCAAGTAAGAACGACCACCCGGACAGAAGGCAGGTGAGGGCATGGACCGGGAAGAAAAACAGCGGGGCAAGGTGCCCTTCTTCGCATCCATTCAGGTCAAATATGCCCTGAGTTATATGTCGGTGCTGCTCATCGTGGTGGTGCTGCTCAATACTTACCCCCTGCTGGCATCTCAGGATCTGCTGTTCAAATCCGAACTGGACGCCCTGAAAAATCAGGCCAATGTCATGTCCTCCGCCCTGATGGAGCTGGAAACCCTGTCGGCAGAGCAGGTGGTGCGTGTGATGAACATGCTGGACGACTCGGGAACCGATCAGGTGCTGGTCACCGATCCCACGGGATTGATTCTCTATGACAGTCAGCACAAACACGAAGAAGGGGAGCCGACGCCCCAGCGCTATGCACTCAAGCAGGAGATCGTCAAGGCCCTTCAGGGGCGGGATGTATTCTGCGCCAAATATGAAAATGCCAAATTTTTCTCCGTGGGTGCCATGCCCATCGTCTATCGCGGCATGGTCATCGGCTGTATCTACATCGGCGATGTGGATGAGGGACAGGGGATGCTGCTGGACAACCTCCAGAAGAACCTGCGCAACATCTCCATCGTCATCAGTGTGGCGGCCCTGCTCATCTCCAGTCTGTTTTCTCAGGTGCTGACCTCCCGCATCGGCGCTCTGCTGGGCGCCATTCAGATCGTGGGTGAGGGCGAGTACGGGCACCAGCTCATGGACAACGGCAGGGACGAGATGGCCCTGCTGGCCCGGGAGTTCAACAATCTGACCGACCGGCTCCGAACCACCGAGGAGGTGCGCCGACGCTTTGTGGCAGACGCCTCCCACGAACTCAAGACCCCGCTGGCCTCCATCCGCCTGCTCAGCGACTCCATTCTGGAAAGCGACCAGATGCCCGAGGAGCTGGTGCGGGAATTCGTGGGGGACATCGGCAATCAGGCCCAGCGCCTGACCAACATCACCGAGCATCTGCTCACCCTGAGCCGACTGGACAGTCTGACCGCCGTCCGGGTGGAGCCGGTGGATGTGAGCGCGGTGCTGGAACAGGTCGTCGCCAGTCTGCGGCCTCTGGCAGAGGAGGCGGGCGTCACCGTGAGCGGCACCGGGCGGGAGGACTGCATCATCCCCTGCACCCCCGAGGAGCTGTATCAGGTGGTGTATAATCTGGTGGAAAACGCCATCAAGTACAATGTGACCGGCGGAAGTGTCCATGCCCGCGTGATGGCTGAGGACGACCAGATCATGCTGGAAGTGCGGGACACCGGCATCGGCATCCCCCAGGAGGACATTCCCAAGGTGTTCAACCGCTTCTATCGTGTGGACAAGGCCCGCTCCCGGGCCAAGGGCGGCACGGGACTGGGACTGGCCATCGTGCGCGACTGCGTGCGCCGCTGCGGCGGCTGGGTCACGGCCACGGCCAACAGCCCCCAGGGCAGCGTGTTCACCGTTGGCTTCCCAAGGTATGAGCCGGAACAGGAGGAACAGCCATGAAGAAAATTCTGCGCGTTCTGTGTGTCCTTGGGATGGTTCTGCTGTGTGCCTGTGGGCAGAAGGGCGAGCCGCCTGCGGAGTATTACCTCTATTTCCTGCCTGCCGCCTCCACCAGCTACGGCAGCGCTCTGGCCGCCCAACCATGGGAGGGGACGGGAACGGCGTTGAACGAGGAATTGATGCGGGATCTGCTGGCCGGCCCCACACAGGAGGGACTGCGTTCCCCATTCCCCAAAGGACTGACGCTCCAGTCAATGGAAGTGGAGGAGAACACCATCCACATCACCCTGTCGGATCACTACTCGGGACTGACCGACATCTCCCAGACTCTGGCAGACGCCTGCATTGTTATGACCCTGTGTCAGCTGACCGGGATAGAGGCGGTGGAGATCAGCACCGACGGCTTCTGGGCCAGCCGACCCGCCAGCCGTACCCTGCGCCCGGAACAAATGGACCTTACCTCGCTTTTGCGTGAAGATTTCCCTTGACAAAGGGAATGGGCAGGGGTAGTATTCAACTCAATAAGTTTATCAGACGAAAGTTATAAAATGGAAAATATCGTTCGGAAAGAAGGAAAACCAGTATGAAGATCAATACCAAATGTGTTCAGGCCGGTTACACTCCCGGTAACGGTGAACCCCGCCAGATCCCCATCTATCAGTCCACTACCTTCAAGTACGCAACCAGCGAGGACATGGGCAAGCTGTTCGATCTGGAGGCCAGCGGATATTTCTATACCCGTCTGCAGAACCCCACCAACGACTATGTCGCCGCCAAGATCTGCGACATGGAGGGCGGCACCGCCGCCATGCTGACCTCCTCCGGTCAGGCCGCCAACTTCTATGCCATCTTCAACATCGCCAACTGCGGCGACCATGTGGTGGCCTCCTCCACCATCTACGGCGGCACCTTCAACCTGTTCAATGTGACCATGCGCAAGATGGGCATCGACTTCACCTTCGTCGCCCCCGACTGCAGCGACGAGGAGCTGGAGGCCGCCTTCAAGCCCAACACCAAGGCCGTCTTTGGCGAGACCATCGCCAACCCCGCCCTGTCCGTGCTGGACATCGAGCGCTTTGCCAAGGCTGCCCATGACCACGGCGTCCCCCTGATCATGGACAACACCTTTGCCACCCCCGTCAACTGCCGTCCCATCGAGTGGGGCTGTGACATCGTCACCCACTCCACCACCAAGTACATGGACGGTCACGGCATGGCCGTGGGCGGCTGCATCGTGGACAGCGGCAAGTTCGACTGGCTGGCTCACGCCGACAAGTTCCCCGGCCTGACCACCCCCGACGACAGCTATCACGGCGTCACCTATGCCGAGAAGTTCGGTCTGGCCGGTGCCTTCATCACCAAGTGTACCGCCCAGCTCATGCGCGACTTCGGCTCCATCCAGTCCCCCCAGAATGCCTTCCTGCTCAACGCAGGCCTGGAGAGCCTCCATGTTCGTATGCCCCGCCACTGTGAGAACGGTCTGGCTGTGGCCAAGTTCCTGAAGGAGCATCCTCAGGTGTCCTTCGTCACCTATCCCGGTCTGGAGGGGGACAAGTACTATGAGCTGGCTCAGAAGTATATGCCCAACGGCACCTGCGGCGTCGTCTCCTTCGGCTTCAAGGGCGGCCGCACCGCTGCCGAGACCTTCATGAAGCATCTCAAGCTCATCGCCATTGAGACCCATGTGGCCGATGCCCGCTCCTGCTGCCTGCACCCCGCCAACGCCACCCACCGCCAGATGAGCGATGAGGAGCTGGTGGCCTGCGGCATCACCCCCGATCTGGTTCGCCTGTCCTGCGGCATTGAGGATGTGGAAGATCTCATCGCTGACATCGCGCAGGCCATGGAGCAGATCTGATACTACAAACTGAAAGAGGAATTACAAATGAAGCGTACCAATAAATCCGGAATTGTTCTGATCTACAACTGCAGCGGCCCCAAGTTCACCAAGCTGGGTCACATCTTCGCCATGCTGGGTCTGCGCATGCGCCGCATCCAGCCCGCCCAGTACGGTCAGCCCCTGCTGGAGCTGGCTCAGGGCGTGGAGGGCACCGCCGTTGAGGCCGAGGCCTTCTCCGAGAATATGCTGGTCTTCTGCGGCCTGAATCAGGCCTTCCTGACCCAGCTGCTGGAGGTCATCCGTCTGGCCAAGCTGCCCGAGATCCACCTGAAGGCCATCCTCACCGAGGACAACCAGAACTGGGACTCCGTGAAGCTCCACGATGAGCTGCTGGCTGAGAAGGAGAAGATCGAGCAGGGCGCTGCCGAGGAGCAGTAAGATTCCGTTTTACCCATTTGCCTTTTGAGACAGAGAAAGGACGCGCTATGGATACTGTTTATATTACCGGTCATAAGAACCCCGATACCGACTCCATCATTTCCGCCATGGCCTATGCCGCGCTGAAGAACGCGCTGGGTCAGCGCCAGTACAAGGCCGCCCGTCTGGGTCAGGTCAGCGACGAAACTCAGATCGTGCTGGACCGTTTCGGCTTTGAGGCTCCCGAGCTCATCACCGATGTGCGCACTCAGGTGCGGGATCTGGACTATGACACCCCCACCATGCTCTCTCCCGGCGCCACCATCAGCCGCGCATGGCAGATCATGCACGATGAGAAGATCTCTTCTCTTCCCGTTGCCAACGAGGACGGCACCCTGTACGGTATGCTCTCCGCAGGCGATGTGGCCAGCTATGACATGAACTCCGTCTACAACCCCGTGGTGGAGGAGGTCCCCATCTACAACCTGCTGTCCGTTCTGGAGGGTATGATCCTCAACAGCGGCGGCGAGATGAAGGACTCCATCTCCGGCGAGGTCACGGTTGCCCTGCCCTGCGGCCGTGAAAGTCTGGTCATCCCCAGCCCCGACAGCATCGTGGTCTGCGGCGACCAGCCCGACATCATCCGTCAGGGCATCGAGATGGGGGTCAACTGCATCGTGGTCTGCCAGACCGAGGTTCCCCGGGAACTGCTGGAGATCGAAACTGAAACCTGCATCATCGCAACTCCCTTTGACGCCTATCAGGTGGTGCGCCTGATCTGTCAGGCACTGCCCATCAGCCGCGTGGGACGCAACTCCGCCCGCGGCACCGAGATGGTTTCCTTCCATCTGGATGATTACATCGACGATGTCCGCAACAAGGTGCTGGAGAGCCGCTTCCGTTCTTATCCCATTCTGGACGAGAACGAGAAGGTCGTTGGCACGCTGGGCCGCCACCATCTGCTGCGCCCCCGCCGCAAGCAGGTCATTCTGATGGACCACAACGAGAAGGCCCAGTCCGTCAACGGTCTGGATCAGGCCACCATTCTGGAGATCGTGGACCATCACCGTCTGGCTGACATTCAGACCAAGACCCCCATCTATGTCCGCAATGAGCCCGTGGGCTCCACCGCCACCATTGTGGCCACCATGTATCAGGAGAAGGGCCTGATGCCCACCACCAAGATGGCCGGTATGCTGGCATCCGCCATCATCTCCGATACCGTTATGTTCAAGTCTCCCACCTGCACCCATCGGGATGTGGCTGTGGCCAATCGTATGGCCCGTATCGCCAATATCTCCCTGGAAGAGCTGGGCAAGGCCATCTTCTCCGCCACCTGCGGCGACGACAAGACCATCAGCGCCATGCTGGGCACCGACTATAAGGAGTTCCACATCGCCGGTCACGATCTGGCCGTCAGCCAGATCACCTGCATGGACTCCGACCGTCTGCTGGCCCGCAAGGATGAGTTCTTCGCCGAGATGACCCAGATCCTGCAGAAGAAGGGTCTGGACAGCGTGGTGCTCATGCTGACCGATGTGCTGCTGGAAGGTACTTATCTGCTCTTCGTGGGCGACGAGGACAACATCCGTCAGGCCTTCTCCATCAAGGAAACGGAGGAGAATGTCTCCTTCCTGCCCCGGATCATGTCCCGCAAGAAGCAGGTCATCCCCATGCTCTCCGCCCTGTGGGGCTAAAGGACAAACAAACCCGGACGATTCCCGTCCGGGTTTTCTTTTTTGTTGCCAACAGGTAAAAAGTGGAGTATAATGACCCCAAATGAGAAAAAAAGGAGGGCAGGGCATGAAGAAAATCCTTGTTCTGGGCGGCGGTGCCGCCGGTATCGTGGCTGCTATCGCCGCGGCAGAGGAGTGCCGGGGTAAGGCAGAAGTTTTGCTGCTGGAGCGCAACCCCCGCATCGGCAAGAAGCTGCTGGCCACCGGCAACGGCCGGTGCAATCTGGATAACAACCGCATCCGTCTTGAGGACTACTTCACCTCCGACCGGGAGAGTCTGGAGCGGATGCTGAAGGCCATCGGCCCCCACGGCGCCGCCAGCTGGTTTGGTGAGCATGGTCTGTTCGTGACGGTGGACGAGGCGGAGCGGATCTATCCCTACTCCAATCAGGCCGCCGATGTTCTGAATCTCCTGCTCTACTGGCTGGAAAAGCTGGGGGTGAAGGTGCGTACCGACTGCACCGTTACCGCCATTGAACCCGGGCGGGTCATGCTGGACGGGGGAGAGGTGCTGGAGAGTGACGCGGTCATCTGCGCCCTCGGCGGCAGCGCCGGTCCCCAGTTCGGCACCGACGGAAGCGGCGTTTTAATGCTGCGCCCCAATGGTTGTAAAGCGACTGCACTGTACCCTTGTCTGGTGCCCCTGAAGTGCAAAAAGAGCCAGATCGCCGGTCTGTCCGGCATCCGGGTCAAGTGCGGCGCCGCCCTGTACGACGGAGATAAGCTCATCCATGCCGAGCGGGGCGAGGTGCAGTTCACCGATTACGGTCTGTCCGGTATTGCGGTGATGCAGCTTTCCGGTCATCTGGGACAGCAGAGAAAACTGCGCAAAGGCCATATTCGTCTTGATCTCTTCCCCGGCTTTGAGAAGGAAGAATATCTGGCCATGTACCTGAAAAAACGGCTGCGGGATCTGTCGGATACCAACATGGAGGACTATTTCACCGGCCTGCTGAACAAGCGGGTGGCCTCCGCGGTGTGGAAGACTATGGAACTGGGGGAGATGAGCCGCAAGGCCGCCTCCCTGTCCGGGGAGGAGTGGGAACAGCTGGCCTGCGGTCTGAAGAACTGGTCCTTCAGCGAGCTGGAGGACACGGGCTGGAAGAATGCCCAGACCACCGGCGGCGGTGTGCGTCTGTCCCATGTGGACTGTGACACCTTCGAGGTGAAGGGCGCCCCCGGTCTGTATGTGGTGGGTGAAACGCTGGACTGCGCGGGCAGCTGCGGCGGCTTTAACCTCCACTTCGCCTTCGGCAGCGGCGTTCTGGCCGGTCGTGCGGCGGCAAAGTCACTATTGGGAGGATAAGATCATGCCCCATAATCATCAGAAAAAAGCGGCGGTCATCAACGACTTTTCCAGCTTTGGCCGCTGTTCCATCGCGGTGGCACTGCCCATCCTGTCTGCTATGAAGATCCAGTGCTGCCCGGTGCCCACCTCCATGTTCACCAACCACACCGGCTTTGACAGCTATTACTGGACCGACTGCACCGCC
>JAZQVX010000069.1:0-1787 GCA_045632045.1 Lawsonibacter sp. | reverse complement strand
CAGAAGGGATCGTTCCAGTAGGTATGATTGGGGCAGATCACGCAGGCACCCTCGGGAATATTCTCTTTTCCGACAACCTTCCAGGGATAAAGAACCCGGAAAATAGGCTGCAACACGGTGTGCAGTCGATGAAAATTACGGTCAAACTGTTCCTTGGTCACTTGGGGATTCCTTCCTTTACAGCGGTTTTCAGAGCCTCCAGACTGCCCTTCAGATCCAGATGGGTGGTATCCACCAGAACGGCATCATCGGCCTGCTTCAGAGGGGCGATGGGGCGATTTCGATCCTGCTCGTCACGCTCCATAATGTCACGGAGGATTACCTCGAAATCGGCCTGTTGGCCCTTCTGCTGCAGTTCCAGAGTGCGGCGCTGGGCACGGGCCTCGGGAGAGGCGGTGAGGAAAATCTTCACCTGCGCATCGGGCAAAACGACGGTGCCGATGTCGCGGCCGTCCATGACCACATTGTGCTCTCTGGCCTGCTTGCGCTGGAAGTCCAGCAGGAAGGCGCGGACAGCGGGAATGGCGGAAACCTTGGAGGCCAGGGCGGAGACATGGTGCTCGCGGATGGCCTCGGAGACATCCTCACCGTCCAGATACATCCGCTGAACGCCCTGAGCGTCATACTCCATGCGGATGTCCATATTGTCCAGCAGAGGGATGACTTTCTCGGCGTCGGCGGCGTCCACCCCGGCGCGGCAGGTCTTGACGGCCACGGTGCGGTAGATGGCGCCTGTATCCACATAGAGATAGCCCAGCTCCCCTGCCAGCTGTCGGGCGAGGGTGCTCTTACCGGCCCCGGCGGGGCCGTCGATGGCAATGCTGATATAGTTCATAAGGCAAAAACCTCACACTTCTTTTTCAAAAATCAGTTCGATTCGATCTACCATATGGTCATTTCCTCGCTGTCTGCTGGGAATATAGCCCACAAACCGCCACCCGGACGCTGCGCGGGCATCGATGATTTCTCTGTAGTCATGGCGCAGAACATACGCATTTCCGATCCCTAAATCCCAGCTTCCCAGTGTGAAATCTACCGATTCATACTCGTAGCAATACACGATCTGCCCTCCTTATTCTCCGCAAACAAAAGCCGCTGCACTCTCACCTGCGGTGCGGCCGGTGGCCCATGCGATCTGCAGATTAAATCCGCCGGTATAGGCGTCCACATCCAGCAGCTCACCGGCCAGATACAGACCGGCGATCTTCTTGGACATCATGGTCTTGGGATCCACCTCGGAGACCTTCACGCCGCCAGAGGTGATGATGGCGTCATTGATGGGACGAGGGCCGCTGACCTGCACGGTAAAGAACTTGAACAGTTCCAGCAGACGGCGGCGCTCCTGCTTGGTGATGTCGTGGGCCTTCTTTTCGCCAGGGATGTCGGCTCGCTCCAGCAGGACAGGCACCAGCATCCGGGGAGCCATGGAGCCCAGCAGATTATTCATGTCCTTGTTGGCGTTCTCGGTCAGTTCACGCACCAATCGGGCATCCAGAGTGGCCTCATCCAGCGCGGGCTTGAGGTCAATGGAGCACTTGTACTCGTCCTTCTCAAAATCCCGCATATGGGCGCTGGCAGACAGCACCAGAGGGCCGGACAGACCGAAGTGGGTGAACAGCAGCTCACCCTGCTCCTGATAGACCACTTTTTTCTTCTTGTTCTTCACGGTCAGGGTAACATTTTTCAGAGCCAGACCCTGCATCTGAGCGCAGAATTCATCGGGAGACTCCAGAGGAACCAGCGAGGGCTTGGGCTCCACGATGGTGTGACCCAGCTGCTGTGCCATG
>JAZQVX010000068.1:0-2512 GCA_045632045.1 Lawsonibacter sp. | reverse complement strand
AACGAAGATGAAGCCGATGAACTTGAACACGGGGGTGTACTCAGCGATCAGCAGGCCCAGGAAGCCGATGGACATCAGGGAGGGAGCGATACCCAGAGCCATGTTGATACCGTCGACCAGGTTCTGCTTGACGCCCTCCATCAGAGTGGGAGCCTTGGAGCAGGCCTCCAGACCCTCTTCCCAAGCGGTGACCAGGATGCCCTTCTCAGCGGCGGGCTCGGGGATGATGTTCATGCCCTGATAGCCGGTGTCGGGCTTCTTGGACAGGGGGTAGATGCGGGTGGTCAGAGCGGTGACGAGGAAGGTGATGATCAGAGTAGACCAGAAGTACAGGTTCCAGTGATCCATCAGACCCAGAGTCTTGGCAACGACGACCATGAAGGTGGCGGAAACGGTGGAGAAACCGGTGGCGATGATGGCAGCCTCCTTGGTGGAGTAGAAGCCCTCCTTGTACACGCGGTTGGTGATCAGCAGACCGACGGAGTAGGAGCCGACGAAGGAAGCCACGGCGTCAACGGCGGAACGACCGGGAGTCTTCCACAGGGGGCGCATGACGGGCTTCATGAACACGCCGATGAACTCCATCAGACCATAGTTGATCAGGAAGGACAGGAACACAGCACCCACGGGAACCAGGCAGGCGACGGGCAGGACGACCTTGTTGTAGATGAAGGGCATCATGTCGGAATCGAACCAGCGGGCGGGACCGGCCTGCATCAGCCACATGACCATGAAGGGGATAGCCAGCAGCTTCAGGATGGAGAAGACCATGGTGACCTTATCCTTGTTCCAGGTCTTGCGCAGGAAGGGATAGATGGCGCCGATCATGACGACGGCGGTACCGTAGATGGTCTCGAACATGGGGATCTTGCGGATGTAAGTAACGATGTGGTCAACGGGGATGGACTCCTTGCCGCCGACGGTGATGGTGATGAAGAACATGAAGATACCGATCAGGTTCAGGATAAAGAACTTGCCGATATTGCTTCCGCTCTTAGCCTTGGTAGACATTACAAATTCCTCCTTGTTTTATCGTTTTCTCTCACGATTTAAAACCGCGCTGTCAAACGGGGCCCCTCTTCCCCATTTCGGTCAGGCGGTTTCTTTACCATAGCATTGTACTACGACAACAGGTAGTTTGCAAGCTAAAAAGGTCGCTTCCTAATATTTTTAACACATTTTCCCATTTTTCTTAAAAAGGATAGATTTTTTCTCTCTTCTATGCTAAAGTATCTACATTACTCTCTGAAACGGCGGTGTCTATTCTGAAAGCTTCGTTCTTCAAGGGGATGCGGCTGAGCATCCCGCTGGCCCTTGGATTCATCCCCATCGGCTGCTCCTTTGCCGTCATGGCCATGCAGGCCGGACTGACCGGGGCCGAAACGATTTTCATGTCCTTTTTCGTCATGTCCGGCGCCAGCCAGATCATGGCGGTGGGCATGCTCTCTCAGGGGGCGGCCTTCGCCGCCATCGTACTGGCCTCCGCCTTTATGACCATGCGCCATCTGGTGCTGAGCAGCAGTGTCATGCGCCGGCTGGGAAAACTCACCCTTGTGCAGAAAATCGTGGGTTCTTACGCTCTGTGCGATGAGTCCTTCGCCGTGTTCTCCCTGTCGGAGGAGAAAAATTTCCCCTTCCTCATGGGGTGCAACACCCTGTTCTGCTCCACTTGGGTGGCCAGTACCGCTCTGGGGGTGGTGCTGAACAACTTCCTGCCCCCCATCGTGGCCGACAGCTGCGCCATCGCCTTTTACGCCGCATTTCTGGCCATGCTCATCCCTGTGGTGCGTAAAAGCATCCCCATTCTGATGCTGGTGCTTCTGACCGGCGGGGTGAACGCCCTGCTGCAGACCTCCCTGCCCTCCAGCTGGGCGGTGGTATTCTCCATGGTGGGCTGCGCCGCCGTGGGTACTTTCTTCGTCCCCGCCGAAAAAGAGGAGGTGGAACAGGGATGAACACGAAAATTCTGCTTCTTATCCTCGCCATGGGCGCGGTGACTTACTCCTCCCGTGCCCTGCCCGCCTTCCTCATTGACAAAATGAACTTCTCCCCCCGGGCCGAGCAGTTTCTGAAACTCATCCCCTACACCGCCATGACAGCCCTCATCTTCCCCGGCATTCTCACGGTGGACCCCGCCCGGCCGGAGATCGGCATTGTGGGCGCACTCGTCGTGGTGGCGCTGGCATGGAAAAAAGCCCCCCTGCTGGTGTGCGTGGTGGGCGCGATTTTGGCGGATATGGTGTTGTACCTGATGTTTTATAGACAAAAAGAAAGCCCTCTCAGTCTCCCTGCGCTCGACAGCTCTCCCAAGGGGAGAGCCAAGGCGGTGATTGCACCGTTCCTTGCCTCCCCCTCCGGGGGAGGTGGCACGCGAAGCGTGACGGAGAGGGTCATTTTATTTTTATCCCATAAACGGCACAAACATGCCGCCGATGCCCACCAGAATGAACATCACACCGCCGAAGCGGGTGCTGAAGCGGTAGAAGTCGGAGGGCTCCGCGCTTCGGTTGCT
>JAZQVX010000067.1:0-3437 GCA_045632045.1 Lawsonibacter sp. | reverse complement strand
CCGGAGTCGCCGACTGGGCTCAGGCTCCCGTTGCCGCCCTCATCGGTGCCGATGTGATCTCTGCCGACGATCTCCGCCCCGCCGTCAATATGACCCGGGCCGAGGCCGCACAGCTGATCTATGACGCCGTGGAAAAACTGGGCAAGCCCAGCACCAAGATCAACAGCATTGATGTTCTGGACATCACCCAGAAGGACATCTTCGACGAAAAGACCAACACCGCCAGCATTCAGAGTGACATCTACGGCGTGCTTCTGAAGGTGGATGCCGCCGCCCAGATCACCGTCACTTCCGACAAGACCACCTACGACGATGAGGGCACTCTGAAATACACCGCCGGTGAGGCCATCCCCTACGACTTCAAGCTGGGCGGCTACATCGTTCCCCTGAGCGAGGCCTATGAGGATTACGATGCCGAGTACACCCAGACCGCTACCGTCAAAACCTTCGTGGACGGTAAGAGCGAGGAGCAGATCGTCACCATCAACCGCGCATGCGACAAGGCGATTCACGACCTGTTCCAGAAAAAGACCTACTCCTTCAACATGGGCGAGGCCGGCGAGCTGGCCATGAATTATCTCGTCTACTACCCCTCCAGCTTCGACGAGAGCAAGGAATATCCCGTGGTCATGGTCCTCCACGGCTCCGGCCAGATGGAGTTTATGCCCGGTTATCCCTCCACCGACATGATCGTCAAGCGCAATCAGGCCGCTCTGGCCTGGGCCAAGGACAGTGAGGCCGGCATCAACGGGGGCATCGTGGTCGCCCCTCAGATCAGCTACTATCTGACTCCCGACACTCCCATGTGGGGCGGCGGCGCCATTCTGATGCCCTTCGGTCTGGCCGCCTATGACCTGCTGGAAAACGAGTTCCTCGCCAAGGACTATGTGGACGAGGACCGCATCTATGTCACCGGTCTGTCCCTGGGCGGCGTGGGTGCCTACGCCATGATCGGCAGCCACCCCGACACCTTCGCCGGTGCCATCATCGCCTGCGGCGCCACCTATGAGGACTGGTACGGCGGTTATGACTACTCCGCTCTGGCTCCTCTGAGCGGCAGCATCTATCTGACCCATGCCAAGGGCGACCCCGAGGTCGACTTCTCCTTCTATGAGCAGTCCACCGCCGGTATGCAGGCCGCCGGTATCGAGTACGAAACCAAGATCTGGACCGCCGAGGATATCTTCTATCCCCACGCTCACTACTCCTGGACTCCCACCTACGCCGATGAGAACATCCGTAACTGGCTGTTTGAACAGTCCCGCTGACCCCTATTCCACCTCATACAGCGCCGCCCCAACAGGGGCGGCGCTTTTTCGTGCTCTGCCGCGCTAAATTTTCCCTATGCAAATGCCTGAAAATATGATAAACTCAGAGATACTTCACGGAAACCATCACGCCTTTTGGCGTTTGAAAAAGAGGTGCCCTTTATGAGCGACAAACTCATCCGCTCTCTGAGCAGTCAGATCGCCGACGAACTGGTGCATCGCAAGCTGCCCGCCTGCCCCAATAAAAAGGCCGCACAGGCCCTGCTGCGCGGCATGGATTTCTCCCAGTCTATGGTCGCCCTGCTCCCCCTGCGCGAGCGCGTCAGCCCCACGGTGGTGCTGGAGATGTGCGCCCCTGTGCTGGATAAGCTGTGCCCCGAGGCCCCTCAGGCGGGCTGGGGCAAGTTCTGCTATCAGTTCATCTGCGGCAGAATGTTCCCCGACGGCCCCTTTGCCCCCGAAAAGGATCGCTGCGGACAGGCCGCGCTGTTCTATCTCACCGTACTGCAGGTTCTGCTGGACTATGAGCGCACCGTTCTGCCCTTCGACCCCCTCATGGACTTCCGCTTCCTCACCCCCGAACAGGCCGCCCGGTGCGACTGCGCCGGTGAGTACCGCCGCTTCCTCGCCGCGTGGAAAAACGAGTTCATTTATGAACTCATGCGTCTGGGACAGGAGTTCACCCCCTTCCGCACCCTGGGGCACATCGCCGGTGTCCACCATGTGGCCATGACCGCCGCCCACGGACTTGCCGATGCCGGGGTCAATGTGGATCTTGCCCTCATCTCCGCCGCCGCCGCCACCCACGATGTGGGCAAATTCGGCTGCCGTCCCGGCGAGCGGGTCCCCTATCTCCACTATTACTACTCCGACGAGTGGCTCACCGCCCGCAAGATGGAGCGGGTCAGCCAGATCGCCTCCAACCACTCCACTTGGGATCTGGAACTGGAATCCCTGTCAGTGGAGGCTCTGCTGCTCATTTACGCCGACTTCCGCTCCAAGCAGGACCGGGACAAGGATGGCAACGAGATCACCGTCCTCTATCCTCTGGACGAGTCCTTCCGGGTCATCCTGTCCAAGCTGGACAATGTGGACGCCGCCAAGCGCCGCCGCTATGAGTTTGTCTACGGCCGTCTTCACGACTTCGAGGACTACATGCGCACCCTGGGCGTGGATGTGGGGCTCACCGGCACTTCTCAGCCCCCCAAGCCCCACAAGGACGCCGCCCTCATGGATCCCCAGGAAACGCTGGACAGCCTTGTTATGCTGTCTGTGGAGCACAACATCAAGCTGATGTACATGCTCTCCAACGAACAGCGCTTCGGAAACATCATCGAGTCTGCCCGCTCGGCCAAGAACTGGAAGCAGCTGCGGGCCTATCTGAATATTTTCGGCGAGTACTTCACCTATCTGTCCGCCCGCCAGAAGAAGCAGGCTCTGTCCTTCCTGTATGAGCTGCTGGTCCACCGCGAGGGCGATATCCGCCGTCAGGCCGGCGCTCTCATCGGCCAGATCATCGCCAAGTTCCATCTGGTCTATCAGAAGGAAGTCCCCGTCCATGTGGCCTTCGACCCCGCCGCCGAGGTTCCCTTCGAGCTGTGGAGCGAGTATCTGGATATGATCATCTATCCCGATCACAAGACCACCCAGCAGCAGCGCCACCACATCGGCTACACCCTGAAGCTGGTGGTGGACTCCATGCTGCACCACGCCCGCCCCGAGGACATCCCCCAGTTCCTCGCCCTGCTGCTGGACCACTATGTCCAGCCCGAACACACCGCCGACGACACCGCCTTTACCCTGCTGGACGCCATCCGTTATCTGCCCACCCAGTACTACGACGACGAGATGCGCGAGCAGCTCATCGAATTTGCCGCCTACTTCTCCGCCGGTGACAACACCCGTCTGAAAACCGCGGCGCTGGAATACCTGCGGGAGGCACAGCGCTCCGTGGAGGTCGGACACCCCCACATGGAGCGCATCGTGGACATCGCCCGCGCCACCCCCGGCAGCGAGCTGACCACCGACTTCCTGCGCTGCAAGATCCTGCGCGCCGCCGGCGTGGCGGTGCCCGAGCTGGAACAGCGCCTCCATCAGGCCGACATCACCAGCGAAGTCTTCCTGGACAACCTGAAAAACGCCACCCCCTGGGTGGTGAAGGTGGCCGGT
>JAZQVX010000066.1:0-5681 GCA_045632045.1 Lawsonibacter sp. | reverse complement strand
GAGATGGTCCGCAAGGTCAAGAACTACAAGGCCGGCTTCGTGGTCAGCGACTCCAACCTGCGCGTGACCGACACTCTGGCCGATGTTCTGGCTCTGAAGGAGCGCTCCGGCCACTCCACCATGGCCGTCACCGACGACGGCACCGGCACCGGCAAGCTGCTGGGCATCGTCACCAGCCGCGACTACCGCGTCAGCCGCATGGACCCCGCCACCCCCGTGGCCGATTTCATGACTCCCGTTGAGAAGATCATTTCCGCTCCCGAGGGCACCAGCCTGAAGGAGGCCAACGATATTATCTGGGATCACAAGCTCAACTCCCTGCCCATCGTCACCAAGGACGGCAATCTGGTGGCCTTCGTCTTCCGCAAGGACTACGACTCCCACAAGGGCAACCCCCTGGAGCTGCTGGACGCCCAGAAGCGCTATGTGGTCGGCGCCGGTATCAACACCCGCGACTACGCCGAGCGCGTTCCCGCTCTGGTTGAGGCCGGTGTTGATGTTCTGGCCATCGACTCCTCCGAGGGTTACTCCGAGTGGCAGGCCATGACCATCAAGTGGATCCGCGACAACTACGGCGACACCGTCAAGGTCGGCGCCGGCAATGTTGTCGACGGTGAGGGCTTCCGCTTCCTGGCTGAGGCCGGCGCTGACTTCGTCAAGGTCGGTATCGGCGGCGGCTCCATCTGCATCACCCGCGAGACCAAGGGCATCGGCCGCGGTCAGGCTACCGCCGTCATCGATGTGGCTGCCGAGCGCGACAAGTACTTCGAGGAGACCGGCATCTACATCCCCATCTGTGCCGACGGCGGTATCGTGCAGGATTACCACATCACTCTGGCTCTGGCCATGGGCGCTGACTTCTGCATGCTGGGCCGCTACTTCTCCCGCTTCGACGAGTCCCCCACCAACAAGATCCTCATCGGCGGCAGCTACATGAAGGAGTACTGGGGCGAGGGTTCCGCCCGTGCCCGCAACTGGCAGCGCTACGATCTGGGCGGTTCCGCCAAGCTGAGCTTCGAGGAAGGCGTCGACTCCTATGTCCCCTACGCCGGTTCTCTGGCCGACGGCATGGCTACCACTCTGGCCAAGGTCCGCTCCACCATGTGCAACTGCGGCGCGCTGTCCATCCCCGAGCTGCGCGAGAAGGCCAAGCTGACTCTGGTTTCCGCCGTTTCCATCGTGGAGGGCGGTGCCCACGATGTTCTGCTGAAGGACACCACCAACTCCAACAAGTAAATGAAAACCAAAAGGACATCCACCAAGGTGGATGTCCTTTTTTATGTTTATTTGATTTATACCAGCGCCAGATGGCCCATCATGCCCCGCAGATTGCCCTGAAAATGCAGGCGCATGCCGGGCATACGGCGGAAATCGCCGGGGTAATAGAGGGTGCTGTCCTTGACCAGCTCGGCGGCCTTGGCGTCTTTCAGGATCTCGGCCACAAACTGAGAGCAGAAATAGTGGTGCTGGCGGCGGAAGGGGATGCGCAGCAGACAGAGTACCACGCCCAGCTTGCTGTACTGATAGCGGCTTCTGTTCTCCACGCTCTCTTCCAGCAGTTTTTTGACGGTGCAATAGACCTTCTCAGACACCTCCAGCTCATACAGCTGGCAGGGGAAAGGCTCCCGGTCAGGGCGAACATAGCGGGTGATCTTCTCCACAATGAACCCCTTGCCCACGATGCTGTAAAAGGTATTGAGATCCTCCTCCAGCCCGATGGAGGCGTGGGTGTAATAACACCCGGTCATAGCGTGGATGGCGATGGCGGTCTTTCCGGGGAAACGAGTCAGCAGGATATACAGCTTACGCTTGGCTTCCATCGTCTTTTCTCCTTCATCTATTAATAGGCACACAACTTTTTTATTATATCTGGTATCAAAAGTCAAATCAAGGGTTTTTCCAAAGCCGATAGGTTTATTTCCGTTTTTTGTCATATCCAACAAAGAGAAACCGTTGGTTTTATGCGTTTTCCCCTACCTGAGATTGAAGTTTATCCATTTTGTGTCTATGACTTTTTCCAGTTGCTCAGTTTCCCGTGGACGAACACCGAGAATTGTAGTATGATAACACTATAACAGATTAAAGTATTCAGGAGGTACACCATGATCGTCAAACGGGATTTTCACTACTCCCCCACCGGACAGAACCGCCCGCTCCACATCTGGCTGCCCGACAGCTATGACCACACCGACGCGCGCTATCCGGTGATGTATTTCTTCGACGGACACAACCTCTACCTCAACGAGGACGCCACCTACGGCAAGTCCTGGGGGCTGAAGGAATTTCTGGAGCAGTGGGGCAAAGACATGATCGTGGTGGGCATCGAGTGCGGCCACGGCGAGGGGGAGCGGCTGAGCGAGTACCTCCCCTACCCCGCCGACCGGGGTTCCTTCTGCGATTCCACCCCCGTGCTGGGTGACGCCACCCTGCGCTGGATGGTGGAGGAGCTCAAGCCCGTCATCGACCGGGACTACCGCACCTATCCCAACCGGGCCTGCACCGGCATCGCCGGCTCCAGTATGGGCGGGCTCATGGCCCTCTACGGCGGCATCCACCACAACGACACCTTCTCCAAGGCCGCCTGCTTGTCCAGCTCCCATCTCATCTGCATGGAGCCTCTGCGCGCCGACATGGAGCAGACCTACATGGATCCCGACACCCGCATCTACCTCTCCTGGGGCACCAAGGAGGCATGGGGCGGCGTGGCCGACATCTGGCAGGAGGACACCGCCAGCGGTTCCTATCATATGAATAAGGAAGTGGCTGACCGGATCAGGGCTGTCGGTGCCAGTTCCAAACTCCGCTGTCAGGTGGGCGGCGGTCACTGCGAGGCCGACTGGGAGCATCTCGTTCCCGATTTTATGCACTATCTCTGGATGGAATAAGGAGGCGATCTCATGATCGATGTGACCCGAATCGACCAGTATCGGGAGGACAACCGCATTGAGGCCAAAAAGGCCACCGGCGGTTTGCCCGAGAGCATCTGGGAGACTTATTCCGCCTTCGCCAACACCCTGGGCGGGGTCATTCTGCTGGGCGTGGAGGAGGATCGCAACAAA
Source organism: Lawsonibacter sp. (assembly GCA_045632045.1). Lineage (GTDB taxonomy): Bacteria > Bacillota > Clostridia > Oscillospirales > Oscillospiraceae > Lawsonibacter. Next base: position 2,622 of record JAZQVX010000066.1, on the reverse strand, counting down.
AATCTGCATGCTGTGGATCTCCCCGATCCCCAGTGGCTGGCGGATGAGTTCCTGCGCAAGGTCAATGATCCCAAAATCGCCAGCGCCAACATCCTCGCCCCCGAGGACATTCAGCTCAAGACCGTGGACGGAAACGATCTGATTCTCATTTATGTTCCTCAGGCTCAGCCCCATCAGCTGCCCGTCTATGTGGGCGGCGACCCCTACTCCGGCTCCTACCGCCGCTGCGGCGAGGGGGATATCCGCTGCAGCCGGGATGAGGTGGAGCGGATGATGGAGGGCCATACAGCTGAGTTTTGCGGATGAAAAGAAAAACCGCTGAAATCTTTTGATTTCAGCGGTTTTTGGTCCGAGTGACAGGATTCGAACCTGCGGCATCGTGGTCCCAAACCACGCGCGCTACCAACTGCGCTACACCCGGATAGTCACTTTTTCTGTGACAGCTTTACCAGTATAGTATATTTCGAAAGGGATTGCAAGTATTCTCCCCCTGTGATAAGATATTTTTTAGGACAACAAACTTTTTCGAGGTGATTCTCCATGAGAATGAGAAAGAAAACCAATCTTGTGCCCCGTATGGAGCGCTGCGCCGATATTCTGATCGCCGATCCCGCCGAAATGAAGGGCAAGTGGCTGAGCCTGAAGCCCGATGCCAAGCAGATCTGGCTGGAGATCGGCTGCGGCAAGGGCCGCTTCACCGCCCAGACCGCCGCCGCCAACCCCGATGTGCTGTATATCGCTATCGAGCGTGTCCCCGATGCCATGGTCATCGCCATGGAGCGCTGCAAGGAGATGGGTCTGACCAACGCCTTCTTCGTGGACGGCGACGCCGCCCTGCTGCGGGACTACTTCGCTCCCGATGAGCTGGATCGCCTGTTCATCAACTTCTGCGATCCCTGGCCCTCTCACAAGCACTCCAAGCGCCGTCTGACCCATGTTGGCTTCCTGATTCTGTACCGCGGCATCCTGAAGATCGGCGGTCAGATCCACTTCAAGTCCGACAATAAGGATCTGTACGAGTACTCCCTGTTCCAGTTCCCCAAGGCCGGTTACGAGCTGTCCGAAGTCACCCGCAACCTCCATGAACACGGCATCTGCGGCATCATGACCGACTATGAGGAGAAGTTCCACAACATGGGCACCCCTATCAACCGCTGTGTGGGCACCAAGCTGGCCATGGATCCCGAGCCCGAGTTCAAGCCCATTGTGGGTCCCGACCAGAACCGCGCCGCCGAGCACGATGAGCACAACGAGCAGCCCGAAACCGCTCCCGAAGCCGAATAATTTCCGCCCCGATGCCTTTCCGGCATCGGGGTTTGCTTTATCTACACAAAAAATCCGCCCCGCTCTGCAAACATTTTGTCGTGAAAATGTATTTGACAAATGTTGGAGCGGGTGGTATATTATATCCAGAGTTAGACAACGCTAACTACTAAACGAAAGGCGGTGAAGTGATGAACCTGACCAAGGCAATCGAGGGACAGGAGTACATCATCCGTCAGATCGAAACCGATGACGAAGATATGGACGCATTCCTCTTCTCTCTGGGCTGTTACAGCGGAGAGCCTATCACCGTCATCTCTCACAGCCGCGGCGGTTATGTGGTCTCCATCAAGGACGGCCGCTATAACATCGACAAGCAGCTGGCAGAGGCTATCCTGATCTGATTTTCAGGCAGACTTCGTGTCTGCCTGTTTTCCCGAGCAGCAGTTAGCCATAGCTAATCAGCGAATTGAAGTTCCATTCACATACAAGGAGGATCCCCATGAGAATTGCATTTGCGGGCAACCCCAACAGCGGTAAGACCACCATGTACAATGCCCTCACCGGCCGCAATGAGAAGGTCGGTAACTGGGCCGGTGTCACCGTTGAGAAGAAGGAAGCCCTCATCAAGAAAAATTATTCCGACATCGCCGAAGAGCTGGTCGCCGTTGACCTGCCCGGCGCCTACTCTATGTCCCCCTTCACTTCCGAGGAGAGCGTCACCCGGGACTACATCCAGAACGAGAAACCCGATGTCATCATCAACATTGTAGACTCCACCAACCTGAGCCGTTCTCTGTTCTTCACCACTCAGCTGTTGGAGCTGGGCGTCCCCATGGTCATCGCCCTGAACAAGAGCGATGTCAACGCCAGAAAGGAGACGAAGATCGACGCCAAGGCCCTGTCCAAAAAGCTGGGCTGCCCCGTGGTGAACACCATCTCCACCAATTCCTCCGGTCTGGAGGAGCTGGTCAAGGCTGCCATCGCCCGCAAGGGTCAGGCACAGAAGGCCCCCTATGAGCAGGGCAATGTGGATCTGACCGACAAACAGGCTGTGGCAGACGCCGACCGCAAGCGCTTCGCCTTCGTCAACAAGATCGTCGCCGAGGTGGAGGAGCGCAAGGTTCTCACCAACCGCAAGAACACCCAGGACAAGATCGACGATCTGCTGACCCACCCCATCCTGGGCATCGGCATCTTCGCCTTTGTCATGTTCCTGGTCTTTGACATCTCCCAGTCCTCCTTCGGCCCCTGGGTGGCAGACTCTCTGGTTGCATGGCTGGAGGGCATTCAGGAGATCATCGCCGGTATGGTGGAGGGAGCCTCTCCCTTCCTGCAGTCCCTGCTGGTAGACGGCAT
>JAZQVX010000065.1:0-3171 GCA_045632045.1 Lawsonibacter sp. | reverse complement strand
TGTTCCTGGTGCTGGGCAATTATATGCCCAAGTGCAAGATGAATGCGTTTATCGGCATCAAGCTCCCCTGGACCTACTCCAGCGACGAGAATTGGCGCCGCACCCACCGGCTGGGCGGCTTCGTCTGGGTGGTCTGCGGTGTGATCATGCTGGTGAATGTGGTGGTGAAGAGTTTGATGCTCCAGATGGTGTCCATGTTTGGTGCTATTTTGATTCCCGGCATCTACTCCTACCTGATCTACCGCAAAGAGAAGAAATAAGAAAAATCCCCTCCACACGGAGGGGATTTTTGTGTTCAGAAGAGATTTTGCGCCACCTTCAGTACGCCGGAAATGCCCACGAACAGATACACGATCTTGCGCACCAGATCAGCATCCATTTTGTCCAGCAGCTTCAGACCCACGGCCTTGCCCACATTGATGGCAAGCAGACCCAGAATGGTCAGGGGGATGAGGTCGAGGGTGTAATACCCCTGACTGATGCGGGTGATGGTGTTGCACAGACAGGTGCAGGTGAACATGCACTGCAGGTTGCCGGTGTAGGACTCCTTGCTGTCGGTGATGGCGAGGAAGTACAGGGCCATCAGGGGGCCGCCGATGCCAAACAGTCCTGCCGTCACACCGGAGATGCCGCCGCACAGTACCGCCGTCTGCCAGTTGGGGGTGACGGTCATCTTTTTGGCCACAAAGATGAAATAGAGGGACAGGATAATGAGGAACACACCGAAAGAAATGGCCACCAGCCGCATGTCAAAACCGCTCAGGGCGTAAATGGCCGTGGTACTGCCGATCAAATAGGGGATGATGGGCAGCAGGAACAGGCGGATGCGGATGGTCTTTCGGAATTTAAAGGCCAGGATCAGACTGAGAAACAGGTTGATGGAACTGGACAGGGCCGGGGCAGAGGCCATGTCCAGAAAAGAGGGCAGAAAGAGCATCATCACGATGCCGGAGCCAAAGCCCGTGATGGTATGGATGATGCCGCCCAGCGCGGCGATCAGGGGCAATACGATCCAAAGCATACAGATGCCTCCTTGATGTTTGGATAACTCTATCATAGTAGTGCAGGAAAGCGAAGTCAAGAAAGAACGCAAAAAACAAAAAAAGCCCCTCCGACCGGAGGGGCTTTGTATCAGATGTTTTGCAGCAAATTCAAAAGGCCGGACAGTCCCACAAAGAGATAGACCAGCTTTCGGAGCTTTTCCTCGTCCAGACGGCCGAGAATGCGCAGTCCGACCTCCTTGCCCACATTGATGGCCAGAAAGGCGGCCAGAATGAGGGGGATCAGATCGGTGGTCATGATCCCCTCGGAGAGGCGGGTGAACATATTCAGAAGATTAGTCACAAAGAAAGAGCACTGGAGATTGGCGGTATAGCGCTCCTTGCTGCCGGAGGCGGGAAGAAAATACAGGGACAGCAGAGGCCCGCCGATGCCGAACAGACCGGAGGTCACGCCGGAGGCTGCGCCGCACAGCACCGCCGACTGCCAACTGGGACGCAGGGATGCGCGGTGGGCGAAGAGGAAAAAATACCCCGCCAGCACCATGAGAAATCCCCCGAAAGCCGCGCTGAGCAGTTTCAGATCAAGTTGCCCCACCATGTGAATGGCCGCCGTACTGGTCAGCAGATAGGGGAGGGTGGGCAGCAGCCACAGCCGCCAGTCCAGATGTCTGCGGAACCTGACCAGCAGAACCAGATTCAATCCCAGACAGACCGCGCTGGCAATGGAAGAGGCGGCCGGGATGGAAAAGAAGTGGGGCAAAACCAGCATCATGACCACCGCGGCGCCAAATCCGGTGACAGACTGCACCAGACCGGCCACTGCGGCGGAAAGGATGACGGATAACAGGATCACGGCTTAGACCTGAACCTCGGCGATCATGAAGCAGGCGTCCTCCTGAGCGGTGACGGTGACGGAAACACCCACGGCGTCCTTCACCAGAGCGGCGTGCAGACCGGCCAGCTCCACGGACTCCTCGCCCAGCTTGACGGTGGCCTTGCCCTCGCCGCAGAAGATCATCAGATCGGCATTGGGGAACTGCTCGGAGGGGGCGCTCTCAAAGGTGATGGTCCGGCTCTCGCCGGCGGCGATCTTGGCAGAGCGCACCACGCCCAGACACTTGCCCTTGCGCAGCATCAGATTGAAGTCGGTGCAGCGGCCCCAGGAGTGGGTGTCCACGCCGCCGTCGAACTGGTGGACCTGATAGGGGGCCAGTACGATCTTCTCGCCGCCCTCGTGGGACAGGGTCATGCCGCCCTCCAGAGTGGAGATCCAGCGGTGATAGTCGGGCAGAGCGGTGAAATCAGACTCGTCCAGATCCACGCTGGCAGAGCTGATGCGCCACAGGAAATCGCGGTCGGCGTAGACGGCGCCCTCGGGGGCGATGGCCACCTGAGTGGTGGTGCCGCCGGACCACTTGCTGACGATATAGTTGTCGGGAGTCATGTGAAACAGTGCCATGAAACAGTTCCTCCTGTATGTATCAATTTCTCGGATGGGGGAGATCCCCTGATGAAAGTATCATATAATAGAACCGGAGAAAAGTCAAACGAAGAAGCGCTCGCCCATCGGTCGGGGGCTTTTAACCTTATTTGTCAGAGAGGGGGACCCGGGGCAGCGTCCACTTGTAGTGGCTGGCCATCATGCGGATGATGACCACCAGAACGGTGGTGACCACGATGGCGGCGCCGTCGTTATAGCGGTGCAGCCAGTAGTAGCACACACTGCCGGCGATGGAGGCCAGGGCGTAAATGTGCTTGCGCAGCACAGCGGGAGTGGTCTGGCTCAGGACATCGCGGATCATGCCGCCGCCCACGCCGGTGGGCATGCCCAGGAAGATGCAGAAGAAGCCGTTCTCGCCGAATCCGGCGTTGATGGTGTGCTGAACACCAATGACGGAGAAAATTCCCAGACCGGCGGCATCAAAGAAGTTGAGCAGACCGTCGTTGAGGAAGGGAGCGGGCTTCTCCTGCCGGGTGTTGAGATAGCTGAGCAGGAAAAGAACGGCGGCGGGGATGACGGCGGTGAGCATGCCCAGAAACACGCAGAAAAAGACGTTATCCCCAAAACCGGCGTTGATGGTGTGCTGAACGCCGATGACGGAGAAAATTCCCAGACCGGCGGCATCGAAAAAGTTGAGCAGGCCGTCGTTGAGGAAAGGAGCGGGATGAT
>JAZQVX010000064.1:0-5354 GCA_045632045.1 Lawsonibacter sp. | reverse complement strand
GGAAGCGCTTGCAGCCCTTGACGGCATTGGCGCTCCAGGCGGCGGCCTTCTCGAAGTCGCCGATGAACATGATATAGGTGCGCATGGTGTCGGCGCCGAACTCGTCGATGACATCGTTGGGGTTGACAACATTGCCGCGGGACTTGGACATCTTGATGCCGCCCTCGCCCAGGATCATGCCGTGGGAGGTACGCTTGGCATAGGGCTCCTTGGTGGGAACCACACCGATGTCATACAGGAATTTGTGCCAGAAACGGCTGTACAGCAGATGCAGGGTGGTGTGCTCCATGCCGCCGTTGTACCAGTCCACGGGGCCCCAGTAGTTCACGGCATCCTCAGACACCAGAGCATCGGCATTGTGGGGATCCATATAGCGCAGGAAATACCAGCTGGAACCGGCCCACTGAGGCATGGTGTCGGTCTCGCGCTTGGCGGCACCGCCGCAGCAGGGGCAGGTGGTGTTGACCCAGTCGGTCATCTTGGAGATGGGGGACTCACCGTCGTCGGTGGGCTCATAGCTCTCCACCTCGGGCAGCAGCAGGGGCAGCTGATCCTCGGGAACGGGCTGCCAGCCGCACTTCTCGCAGTAGATCATGGGGATGGGCTCGCCCCAGTAACGCTGGCGGGAGAAGACCCAGTCGCGCAGCTTGAAGTTGACCTTGGCCTCACCGATCTTCTGCTCCTCCAGCCACTTGGTGATGACAGGGATGGCGTCCTTGACGGTCAGACCGTTCAGGAACTCGGAGTTGACCATGATGCCAGTCTCGTCCTTAGCGGTGAAGGCGGCCTGCTGGACATCCTCGCCGCCGGAAACGACCTCGATGATCTCGCAGCCGAACTTCTTGGCGAACTCCCAGTCACGGTCATCGTGAGCGGGAACGGCCATGATGGCGCCGGTGCCGTAGGTGGACAGAACATAGTCAGAGATAAAGATGGGGATCTGCTTGCCGTTGACAGGGTTGATGCCCTTCACGCCGTCCAGGCAGACACCGGTCTTGTCCTTGTTCAGCTCGGTACGCTCCAGATCAGACTTGGAAGCGGCGACCTTCTGATAGGCGCGGATCTCCTCAGCGTTGGCCAGCTTGCCCTCCTCCAGCCAGTTCTTGATCAGAGCATGCTCGGGAGACAGAACCATGTAGGTGGCACCGAACAGGGTGTCGGGACGGGTGGTAAAGACCACGATGTCCTCACCGGTGGTGGCCTTGAAGGTGACCTCGGCGCCGGTGGAGCGGCCGATCCAGTTCTTCTGCTGCAGCTTGACGCGCTCGATGAAGTTGACCTCATCCAGATCGTCGATCAGGCGCTGGGCATAGGCGGTGATCTTCAGCATCCACTGGCTCTTCTCCTTGCGGATAACAGGAGAGCCGCAGCGCTCACAGCCGCCGTCCACGACCTCCTCGTTGGCCAGCACGCACTTACAGGAAGTACACCAGTTCACGGGCATGGTGGACTTATAGGCCAGACCCTTCTTGAACAGCTGCAGGAAGATCCACTGAGTCCACTTGTAGTAGGTGGGATCGGTGGTATCCACAACGCGGTCCCAGTCGAAGGAGTAACCCAGCATCTGCAGCTGCTTGGTGAAGTTGGCGATGTTGTCGCGGGTCACCTTGGCAGGATGGATGTGGTTCTTGATGGCAAAGTTCTCGGTGGGCAGACCGAAGGCGGCAAAGCCCATAGGGAACAGGACATTATAGCCGTCCATGCGCTTCTTGCGGGCGATGACATCCATGGCGGTATAGGGGCGGGCATGGCCAACATGCAGGCCGTTGCCGGAGGGGTAGGGGAACTCTACCAGACCGTAGAACTTGGGCTTGGCGGTGTCACCGTTGGCACAGGCGAAGGTCTTTTCCTCATTCCACTTGGACTGCCACTTCTTTTCAATGGCGGTGAAATCGTACTTCAAATTTATCACGCTTTCTTCTATAGTTAGCTGGTACCCCAGCCTAATTGAGATGATTCCGTAATATTATACATAAGTCACGCCCCAATTGCAAGGTCAGCGGCCAAAAAAACAACTTTCTTTTGCAAAAACAACCCTTTTCTAAACACCTGTTCTGCCGGTGACTTGACACCCCGGGTTCTGCCGGGTATAATGTTAAAGTATTTTAACTAATTTCCCACTCCGGGACGAAAGCGAGCTGATAACATGCCCAAGAAACCCTTCTTCCATGTCTACACCAAATTCAAACTCCACTTCTACCGGGACATGTTCCAGCACCTCCAGTCCCGAGAGGCCAGTCTGACCACTGTGGAAACCTTCTGCGTTGAAACCATCATGGCCCTCGGTCGTCCCACGGTGAATGAGTTCGCCTCCTATATGTGCATCTCCGCCCCCAACGCCGCCTACAAGGTCAACAGTCTGGTGAAAAAGGGGTATATCTCCCGCGTCCAGTCCGAAACGGATCACCGGGAGTATCATCTGGAAGTGACCCAGAAGTACATCGACTATTACAACATCACCGCCGGATATATGGCGAAAGTCATGGATCGCGTCACCAAGCGCTTCACCCCCGAGGAGTGCGCCAAATTTGCCGAGATGCTCTCCATCATCGACGAGGAACTGATGCCCGAGATCTTCACCCCCCATATCCATCTTCCCGAATAAGCACAAAACTCCCGCTCCGCGGCCACGCCGCGAAGCGGGAGTTTTTTCATTTCCTGATATTTACCCGGCGATCAGTGCCACCGCTGCCCGGGCAGCCTGAGCGGCATCGTCGGTATAGGCGTCTGCGCCGATCTCGTCACAGAACTCCCGGGTAATGGGGGCACCGCCCACAAGGATTTTCACCTTGTCCCGGATCCCCGCCTCTTTGGTCAGTTCCACCACACCCTTCATCTCCATCATACAGGTGGTCAGCAGAGAGGAACAGGCGATTATGTCACAGCCCTGCTCCTTCGCGGTCTGCACGAAGGTCTCAGGCGCCACATCCACACCCAGATCAATGACTTCCAGACCACAGCCCTCCATCATGATCTTCACCAGATTTTTGCCGATGTCGTGCATATCGCCCCGGACGGTGCCCAGACAGACCTTTCCGACGGCTGTCTTGTTCTCCCCGGCCAGCAGAGGCTTGAGCACATCGGTGGCGGCATTCATGCACCGGGCCGCCATGAGCATCTCAGGCACAAAGGCTCTGCCGGCGGTAAAGTCCTCGCCCAGCTTGGTCATACCCTGCACCAGACCATTGGACAGGATGGTCTGGGCGGGCACACCGGACTCCAGCGCCTGCTCGCACAGGGCAAGCACTTTTTTCTTCTTGCCCTTGCACAGGGCGGCGGACAGCTCCTCCAGCACCTCGGCACACCCCTCATCCACTTCGGCAGTTTCCTGCACCGCAGGGGCGGAAGCCGCGCGGCGTCTGGGGATGGAAACAGACTGTCTGGGGGGCATATGCAGCTGCGCGTTATAGGCCTCGATCTCGGAATTGATGATGGGATCCACATGGGGGAACACCGTTCCGGCAATACCGTAAGTAATACAGGGGATGAAGTGCCCGCCGGGACAGCAAGTTTCACACACCCGTTTGACATAGGCGCGAATCTCCTCTTCCGTGCTGTCGGGACGGTCGATGGCGGCGCCCACGCCGCCCATAAAGATCATTCTGCCTTTCATCTTCTCCTGCAGGGCAGGGATGTCGTTCTCGGGCAGAACGCCCTGCCATGCCTGAATGCCGATCTCCGCCATGTCCTCCACAATGGGCGCCAGATAGGAATCGGCGTGGTGGATGGCGATGACCCCTCTGGAGCGGATGTAGCCATAGAAGCGGCGGTAGGGCTCCTTGAAGAACTCCCGCCACATCTCGGGGTTCATGAACAAAGACTCCTTGGTGCCCCAGTCATCGTGGGAGAAAATGACCTCGGGGTCCAGATTGTCAATGAGCATCTTTACATACTCGATGCGATAGTCGGTGATATAGTCGATGAGCTCATGCATCTCGTCGGGATGCTCATAAAGATTGGTGAGGGTATCCTCAAAGCCCATGAGGAAATGGCACTGCTCAAAAATACCGGTGCCCATAAAAGCGGTGCGCAGTTTATCGGTGCCTGCCCGCTCCCGCCCCATGGCGGCCCACTGTTCCCAGCCCTGACTGCAATTTGCCTTCAGATCAGGGGCGTGAACAAACTCCCGCCAGCGGGTAATGTCGGGACAGACCTTGTTCTCGGGGGTAATATGGGGGGTAGCGCCGGGGGCTCCCTCGGGGTACAGAATGGTGGTGCCCCAGCGATCCTTGCTGGTGGTGCCGGGTCGGCGGCCCTCCATCAGATACATCATAATGGGATCTGGCATGATCATGGACAGGGCTTCGTATTGCACCAGCTGCCGCTCCGGCTTGCCGTCAGGCTTCAGCATTTCCAGAAAAAGTTCCTTGGGCGTCATATCATTCTCTCCTTTTCAATCAAACAGAATGCAGGATGTATAAGTAATGGTTTTAGGGCCGTGGTTATAGGCCACCCCGGATCTCAGGCAGACATCGCTGACCAGAAGTCCGTATGCCTCCATGGAGGACAGCCGCTTCTGCGGGAAGCGACATGGCCTGTCCGGGCAGGTACACTTGCGGCAGAGGGTACAGCACCCCGCCGTCAGAGGCAGACAGCCGGGATGGAGCAATCTGACCTGACGCGCCAGATCCAGAAAGGCCTTCTTATGGTGCCGTTCGGTTCGGGCAATGGACTCCAGATCGAAATCGTCCTCCAGTTCCCCCGTGGTCTGTACCAGCACGCCCCGGGCATATTTCGCCATCCGCGCGCCGCACTGTTCAAGAGTGCCGCAGGAAGGGGGACAGCTCCAGTTGTGACCATAGGCCAGACAGCGCCCCGCAGCGCACATCTCCCGCACCTGTTCCATGGGGACAAGGGCAGACATCTCTACCGGCACCGCCCGGGTAAAACCGGCCTGCATGGCCAGTGACAAAACGGTCTGCATACACTCCTCCCTCCTTTCGGGAAACAGCTTGACAAAAACCACCCACAGCTTATAATTCAATACGATACACTTTTAAAGTGATTATAGGAAAGGGGCGAACTTATGTCAAGGGTTTTGGTCATTCAGGGCGATATACAGCACGAACTGCACGCCGAATACAATGAAATGCTGTTGGATGTCCTGCGCCGGAACGGACTGATTGTCACGGCACCCTGCGGCGGCAAAGGCATCTGCGGCAAATGCATGGTGACGCTGCTCGCTCCCGATGGGGAGCGCGACCGGGTGCTGGCCTGTAAGCTGCCTGTCCTGCGGGATCTGACCGTCCTGTTGGACGAACAGGGCTCCGGCATCATCTGCGACGACAGCCCCGCGGCGCTGGATGCCGCATCTCACCGCACAGGGTACGGCGCGGCTGTCGATCTGGTCACCA
>JAZQVX010000063.1:0-2640 GCA_045632045.1 Lawsonibacter sp. | reverse complement strand
ATGTCAAGGGTTTTGGTCATTCAGGGCGATATACAGCACGAACTGCACGCCGAATACAATGAAATGCTGTTGGATGTCCTGCGCCGGAACGGACTGATTGTCACGGCACCCTGCGGCGGCAAAGGCATCTGCGGCAAATGTATGGTGACGCTGGAGGAACCGGACGGCACCCGCGACCGGGTACTGGCCTGCAAGCTGCCCGTCCTGCGGGATCTGACCGTCCTTCTGGATGAGCAGGGCAGCGGCATCATCTGCGACGACAGCCCCGCGGCGCTGGATGCCGCATCTCACCGCACAGGGTACGGCGCGGCTGTCGATCTGGGCACCACCACTGTGGCGCTGAAGCTCTTCGACCTGTCCGACGGCCGGGAAGTGGGCAGCGCCAGCGCATGGAACCGTCAGGCACCTTACGGAGCCGATGTCATCACCCGCATCCAGTACTGCACGGAGCATCCCGGCGGGCTCGCCCGACTCAGCACGCTGTCCCACGCCCAGATTCGCGTACTGCTCGAAGATGTATGCAGAATCTCCTCTGTTAATATACAGGATGTCAAGGAGATTTACCTCGGAGGCAACACCGTCATGGAACACCTGCTTTTCAGCCTTTCCCCCGCCTCCATCGCCGTTTCTCCATTCACACCCCAGACTCTTTTCGATGATGGAAAGATGTTGGCCATGGATCATATCCCCCTCTTTCCCGCCCCCTGCGTGGCGGGCTATGTGGGCGGCGACATTACCGCCGGTCTGCTGGCCTGCGGCCTTCAGGACAAGCCGGGACCCGCCCTTTTTCTGGACATCGGCACCAACGGCGAAATGGCCCTCAGCACCCCCGAGGGCTTTCTCTGTTGCGCTGTGGCCTCCGGCCCCGCCTTTGAGGGGGCAGGTATCTCCTGCGGCATGACCAGCACCCCCGGTGCCATCAGCGCCGTCCGTTGGGAGGTCAACGCCCCCGCACTCACCGTCATCGGCGGCGGCACCCCCAAGGGCATCTGCGGCTCTGGCCTGCTGGATTTACTGGCCATGCTGTTGGATCTCGGCATCGTGGACGAGTCCGGGTATCTGCAGCCCCCCGACGATCTGGAGAAAAATTTTGCTCCGTGGCTGGATGAGGACGAGGACGGAAACGGGATCTTCTTTCTCACCCCCGACAGGAGCATTTCCTTTACAGCCCGTGATGTGCGTGCCATTCAGCTGGCAAAGGCCGCCGTGGCCGCAGGCATCTCCGTTTTATTGGAACATGCTGGCATGGACTTTGACGAAATCAATGCCCTCTATCTGGCCGGCGGCTTTGGCTCTCATCTGAACCCCGACAGTGCCGTTGCCATCGGCATGCTGCCCGAGGCTCTTCGGCAGAAAATCATCCCTGTGGGCAATGCCGCCCTCGCCGGAGCCTCCATGGCACTGCTGGATCCCGCCAAGCGCCTCACCCTGCTGGACATTCAGCACCGCTGTAATTATTTGGAACTTTCCGGGCATCCGGGCTTCAACCGCCTGTATCCCGAGCACATGACATTCGACAAGGAGGATTCCCCATGGAAGTAAGATTCCCCATGATCCTGGACGGCTCCACCGGCACCCAACTGCAGAAGCGGGGTTTTGACGGCTCCGTATCCGCCGAAGAGTGGGTGCTGGCCCATCCTGAGGTCATTCACGAGATCCAGTCCACTTATATCAAATCCGGCAGTCACGCCGTCTACGCCCCCACCTTCGGTGCCAACCGCACCAAGCTGGAAAGCCACGGTCTGTTCGGCAAGGTGGACGAGTTCAACAAGAAGCTGGTAGCCATCTCCAAAGCAGGGCTTGCCGGAAAAGGCTGGGTGGCCGGTGATATTGCTCCTACCGGCAAGTTCCTCTACCCCCTGGGCGATACCACCTTCGAAGAGCTGGTGGAAGTCTACACCGAGCAGGCCAAAGCCCTCGAGGAGGCCGGGGTGGACTTTTTCATCATCGAAACCATGATGACGCTGCCCGAAATGCGCGCCGCCCTGCTGGCCGTCAAGAGTGTCAGCAGGAAGCCTGTCTTCGTCACCGCCACCTGCGACGAGAATGGCAAGACCCTCACCGGCACCGATGTCACCGCCGCGCTGGTGGTACTGCAGGGCATGGGCGCGGATGCCTTTGGTCTGAACTGCTCCGCCGGCCCCGACCAGATGATCCGCCAGCTGCGCCGTCTGAAGGAGTACGCCCACATCCCCCTCATCGCAAAACCCAACGCCGGGGCACCCCAACTGGTGGACGGCAAGACTGTCTATCACTGTCCCCCCGAAGAGTTTATCGCCTTCGTGGAGGAGATGGCCCAGTGCGGCGTGTGCATCTTCGGCGGCTGCTGCGGCACCGAGGCCGAACACATTGAGGCACTGAACAAAGCTTTGTCCGGCATCACTTGTAAAGTAATCTCTCATGCCAGTAATAACAAACTCCCCTGCGCCACCGAGAAAGCCGTTTTCCTGTTGGATGTGTCCGCCGGGTACTCCCGCGTCCTCCCCTGCGACGAGGAACTGGAGGACGAACTGGCCGACATGGACGAGGACGAGGGTGAGATGATCGCCATCCGCATCCAGTCCGAGGAGGAGCTGGATAACTTCGCCGACTGTCAGGGCATGATCTCCAAGCCCCTGTGCATCCTGTGCGAGGACGCCG
>JAZQVX010000062.1:0-8659 GCA_045632045.1 Lawsonibacter sp. | reverse complement strand
GACGCCGGCGCTCTGGAGGGCCTCAACGGCCGCACCTTCCAGGTGGAGGATGTGGACTTCGTCAAGGAGTTCTTCGGTGAGGATTTCGTCATCCCCCGCGATTAAAAAGCAAAAAACCTTCCCGACAGGGAAGGTTTTTTTTGTTATTCTCTCACCACCGCGCACATCAGAGCATAGCTCAGTGCCTCGTAATGCTCCTCGGTGGCGGGACAGGGGATGAGGAAGAACTCGCCCTCCAGCACCTCCAGCTCCTTCTCGCAGTAAAGGGACTCAATGTCCACCACGGCGCGGTTTTCGTCCAGCTTCAAAGTGGCCTTGCAGGAGTTGTTGGTGACTTCCAATGCTTCGTCATCGAAGATCTCGGCCTTAAAGGAAACGGTGAGAACTCCGTCCTCGCCCAGAACGACCTCCTCGCCGTCGATGAGATAGAGCTCCAGTTTCTTGCCGATATATTTGTCCTTGACTGCCTGTAAAGTCATGGTATTTCCTCCCGAAATGTGACAATGATATGCTCTGATAGTATCACAAAACAGAAAAAAAGCAAGGTGGGAAGGGGAAAACTGTGGGCAGAACATTTGTCCTGCGCCCATGGACACAATTTCGACAAAAGACATTGACTTTTTCTGGGTAAACATATATAGTCATACTATCCTATGCTTTTAATCTGGGGGCATCTATCTATGCGTATATGCCCGCGGAAGAGGATAGACCCACAACTTGCAGAAATGGGGGAGGATACATGTCCAAAGAGTTGATCCGCCTGAGAGATTGCTCCATGGCGTTCGACGATACTGTCGTTCTCGATAACATCAATCTGTATATCAGGGATAAGGAGTTCCTTACACTGTTGGGCCCCAGCGGCTGCGGCAAGACGACCACCCTTCGTATCATCGGTGGTTTTCAGACGCCAACCTCTGGGGATATTCTGTTTGACGGTGTGAGGATCAATGATGTTCCGCCCTATAAGCGTACCGTCAACACCGTGTTTCAGAAATACGCGCTGTTTCCCCACCTGAATGTATTTGACAATATTGCTTTCGGTCTGCGCATCCCCAAGACGGATGAGGACGGAAAGAAAATCAAAATTTCCGAAGAGGAGATCCATGAGCGTGTCATGGAGATGCTGGAGGTCGTGAACCTCAAGGGCTTTGAGAAGCGCCGCATCACCGCCCTGTCCGGCGGCCAGCAGCAGCGTGTCGCCATTGCCCGGGCACTGGTGAACCGACCCAAGATCCTTCTGCTGGACGAGCCTTTGGGCGCTCTGGATATGCGCCTGCGCAAGGACATGCAGAACGAACTCAAGCGCATCCAGCAGGCCATGGGCATCACCTTCATCTTCGTCACCCACGATCAGGAAGAGGCTCTGTCCATGTCCGACACCGTGGTCGTCATGGACCGCGGCCGCATCCAGCAGATCGGCACCCCCGAGGACATCTATAACGAGCCCAAGAACGCCTTCGTGGCCGACTTCATCGGTGAGTCCAACATCATCGACGGCATCATGCGCGCCGACGGTGTGGTGGAGATCTTCAACCGTAAGTTTACCTGTCTGGATAAGGGCTTCGGCAAGGACGAGCCCGTGGATGTGGTCATCCGCCCTGAGGATGTGGACATCGTCCCTGTGGATCAGGGCCAGCTGAAGGGCACTGTCACCAATGTCACCTTCAAGGGTGTCCACTATGACATCATCGTGGACTTCTACGGCTTCAAGTGGCTCATCCAAACCACCGATTTCTGCCCCGTGGGGAGCTACATCGGCATCAAGATCGATCCCGATGGCATCCATGTCATGCGCAAGAGTGAGTATTCCGGTATGTTCGGCGACTATTCCTCCTATTCCGAGGAATATGAGGAGATCAGCGACGCCACCATTGATCCCGAGGAAGAGGATCAGGAGGGCGGCGATGAAGAATAAGCTCTCCTTCCTGTCCATCCCCTATGTGATCTGGATGGCGCTGTTCACCGTGGCTCCCATTGTCATGGTGGTGGTGTATGCCCTCACCGGCGATGCCGGCGGCTTCACCATGGAGCATTTCTCCGACATGGGCTCCTACGCCGTGGTCTTTGGCCGCTCTTTCAGACTGGCCCTGATCGCGACGGCGTTCTGCGTGCTCATCGGCTACCCCGTGTCCTATTTCATGGCCAAGGAGGGCCCCGGCTTCCAGCGTGTGGCCATGCTGCTGATCATGCTGCCCATGTGGATCAACTTCCTGCTGCGTACCTACGCGTGGATGTCCATTCTGGACAACAACGGTCTGCTTAACCGCCTATTCCAGAGCATCGGGCTCATTGATCTGTATAACAGCATCTTTGGCACCAACCTGGAATTTTTTCCCATGCTGAATACGCAGGGCGCGGTGGTGCTGGGTATGGTGTATAACTACCTGCCCTTCATGATCCTGCCCATCTATTCTGTTATCGTCAAGCTGGACAACTCCCTGCTGGAGGCTGCCCGTGATCTGGGTGCCAACTCCGTGGGTGTGTTCCGCAAGGTGATTCTGCCCCTGTCTTTGCCCGGTGTGCTCTCCGGCATCACCATGGTCTTTGTGCCCTCCGTGTCCACTTTCGCCATCTCCAAGATGTTGGGCGGCGGCACACAGCTGATGCTGGGCGATCTGATCGAGCAGCAGTTCCTGGGCGGTTCCTACAATCCCCATCTGGGCGCGGCCATCTCCCTTGTGATGATGCTGGTCGTGGTGGTCTGTATGGCCGTCATGAACCGCTTCGGTGAGGGCGAAGAACAGGCGGTGATGCTGTGAATAAGAAGAATTCCGCATTTAACCGCCTTTTCATGGCGCTGGTGTTCGTATTTCTGTACGCACCCATCCTGTTGCTGATCGTATTTTCCTTCAACGAAGGCAACTCCAATGTGGTCTGGACCGGCTTCTCCCTGCACTGGTATAAGGAGCTGTTCAGCAACCGCCTCATCATGCGCAGTGTGTATACCACCCTGATGGTATCTCTGCTGGCCACCGTCATTGCCACCGTGGCGGGCACCGCTGCCTCCCTTGGCTTCTACGCCCTGCGCCGCCGCACCCGCAATGTGCTGAACACCGTGAGCAATATCCCCATGATGAACGCCGATATTGTCACCGGCGTGGCCATGTGCCTGTTCTTCGTGGCCTTCTTTGCCGGGTGGAAGGACTTTGCTGTGTGGTTCAACGGTGTGCAGTCCTTTGTAGAGCTGCCCGTCCGTCTGACTCTGGGCTTTGGCACCCTGCTCATTGCCCATATCACCTTCAACATCCCCTATATCATGCTCTCCGTGGGTCCCAAGCTGCGCCAGCTGGACCGCAATCTGGTGGATGCCGCCATGGATCTGGGCTGCACCTGGATGCAGGCCTTCTGGAAGGTCATCCTGCCTGAGATCAAGCCCGGCATCGTTTCCGGCGCGCTGACCGCCTTTACCATGAGCATTGATGACTTCATCATCAGTTACTTCACCGCCGGTTCCTCCTCCTCCACCCTGGCCATGACGATCTACGGCATGACCAAGAAGCGCGTCACCCCGGAGATCAACGCCATTTCCACCCTCCTGTTCGTGACGGTTCTGACCCTGCTGGTCATCGTCAATGTCCGGGAGGCCCGTCAGGAGCAGATGGAGCAGCGGATGCGCCAGCTGCCCACTGCGGCACAGGCGCAGGAGTACGCCCGACTGGCCCAGAAGCGTCAGCGCTTTGCCGTCGTGCCCAAGCTGGCCATCGGTGCCGTCGCGCTGGCCCTTGTGGTGGGCGGTATCTCCGTGGTTGCCGGCAACGCCAAACAGCGGGTGGTCAATGTCTGCTCCTGGGGCGAGTATATTGACGAAACCCTCATCACGCAGTTCGAGGAAGAAACGGGCATCGTGGTCAACTACCAGACTGTGGAGAGCAACGAGGCCCTCTACGCCCTGCTCAAGGCCGGTGCCGGTGACTATGATGTGGTCACTCCCTCCGATTACATGATCTCTCAGCTCATTGAGGAGGACATGCTGGAGGAGCTGGACTACGCCAATATCCCCAATTTCGACCTCATTGACGAGCGGTTCAAGAACCTGTCCTACGACCCCGAAAACAAGTACACCGTCCCCTATGCATGGGGCACCGTGGGCATCATCTACAACACCACCATGGTGGATGGGGAAGTGACCAGCTGGGATGTCATGTTTGATGACACCTATGCCAACAATGTCCTCATGTTCCGCAACTCCCGCGATGCCATGGCCATCGCCCTGCTGGAACTGGGCTACTCCCTGAACACCACCGACCCCGCCGAGCTGAACGCCGCCTTCGAGCTGCTGGCCGACGCCAAGGGCCGGGGGGTGTACCAGTCCTTCGTCATGGACGAGATCTATCAGAAGATGGAGGGCGGAAACGCCGCCATCGGCGCCTACTACGCCGGCGACTACCTCTCCATGCTGGACAACAACGAGGATCTGGCCTTTGCTATCCCCGAGGAGGGTTCCAACTGGTTCGTGGACGCCATGTGCGTGCTGAAGGACGCCCCCAACAAGGAGGAGGCCGAGGCGTGGATCAACTTCCTTGCCTCCACCGAGGCCAGCCTGGCCAATATGGACTATATCTGGTACGCCTCTCCCAATAAGGAGGCTCTGGAGCAGTATCCCGCCTACTACGAAGAGCTGTACGAAGAGGAACTGGATCCTGAGATCTATGAGATCATGGCCGCCACTCCCGAAACGCTGGAGCGCTGTGAGAGCTATCTGGTTCTCCCCGCCGAGACCCGCAAGCTGTATAACGAGCTGTGGATCAAGCTGGCGGTTGAGAGCAGTGGCGAGGGCGGCTGGCTGGACTGGCTGCTGGAACTGTTCCACTAAACCAAACAAAAAATGCGAGAACGGAAATTTCCGTTCTCGCATTTTTTTGTCATTCGGCAAGGGTGATATAATCGGCGGAGACATAACCGGCGGTGATCTGAGCCTCGTCGTTCAGATACCAGATCCGATGCCAGCCCTCCAGCTGCTCGGCGACCACCACAGCAGCGCCGTTTTTCAGTTTAAACTGGGCTTCGAAGGAGGTGCCCGCGCCTGCACGGACATTCAGACCGTTTTCGGCGTTGGTGACGGTGCCGGCCAGGGTATCGATGGTCACATAGCTGGCGGAGACATAGCCCTCGGCGATGGCACCCTCCTCGCTGCGATAGAGGACCCGGTGCCAGCCTTCCAGCTTCTCAAGGATGATGACCATGTTGCCGTTGCGGAGCTTGCCCTGCACCTCGTGGACGGTACCCGCCCCGGCGCGGACATTGAGTCCGTTCTCGGCGTTGGTCACGGCGCCGGTAACGGTACCGGCGGGGAACTCGGTGATGGGCAGGGGAGGCTGCTCCACGGCGGGAGCATCAGGCTCTTCGGGGGATTCGGGCTGGACAGGAATCTCGGGGATGGGATCGGGCTCCAGCTCGGGATACTCGGTGACAGGGGTGTAGGTGCTGATCTTATACAGCAGGGCGGCCATCTCCACGCGGGTCAGATTGCCCTTGGGATTGATGCCGGAGCCGCTGCCGCTGACCACGCCCTGAGCCACCAGCGTGGCGGCGGGGACCTTGGCGTAATCGGCGATGGTGTCCTTGTCGGCGAAGGGAGCCAGCGCGCTCAGAGGGGCGTCGGGGAAGACCTTACCCAGCAGGGGCATGGCCTTGCGCAGAATGGTGAAGGCCTGCTCGCGGGTGATGGAAGCGGTGGCGGCACAGCTGCCGTCGCCGCCGCCGGAGATCAGACCCTGTGCCTGTGCCCACGCCAGGGCGGTGTAGTAGTAATCGCTCTCAGACACATCGGTGAAGGTGCAGGGGGTGGTCACTTCGGGTCTGCCAAGGGCAGCGTAGAGCATGAGCATGAAGTCGGCCCGGCGGATCAGCCCATTGGGGCCGAACTGTGTGGGGGAGATGCCGCTGACGATATTGTTGGCGTAGCAGTACTCCACGGCGGCGTAGCCCCAGTGATCCTCCCCCACATCGGTGTGGAGATTGGCCACGGAGAGGGTGATCTCCTGCTCCAGTCCGCCGGCGGAGAAGGTGATGGTGTTGCCGCTTTTCGCGGTATTGGCTACGGTCAGCAGACCGGTTTCGTCGATGGTGCCCACCGATTCATCCAGTTCGATCTCCACGCCGGTCAGACCGTGGAGGGCGGGGCGGCCCCAGTAAGTGCCGGAGGCACCCAGCTGGATGCTCTGACCGGGCTTGACGGACAGATTTCCGGAGACAGTCTTGCCGTCGGCGGTGACGGAGAAGGTGGACAACTCCTCCACCACATGGATAACCGCCTCGCCGGTGATGCCCAGATCCCGGGAGCGCAGACGCAGGCGGTCGGTACCCTCGTCGTCATCGGCGTAGTAGATACCGTCCTCGATCTCCCCCAGCCCGGTGCGGGAGGTGACGGTGAGATCGTCAAATTCCTCGTCGAGGATGTTGAGCATGTTGTCCAGTACCACAGCCTCGGGCAGCTTGACGGCGGTTTCGGCCAGTACGGTGATGCCGTTTTCAGTCAGCGCCAGCCGGTCGGCTTCGCCATTGCCCTCTTTGTCGCTGACCAGCAGCAGATAGGTGGCGCAGGAGCGGGCCTTGCCGTCGGAGGGGGAATTCTGCAGGGAGATGCCGCTCTGGCCGGGAAGCCAGACGCTGGCGGTGGTGGAGCCGCCGCCATCCAGATTGACGGCCCAGCGGCAGTCCAGCTCCTCCATCTGGTCGGCCAGATCGGTGACGGTCAGACCCACGGAGTGCTTGCTCTGGCGGCCGTCCACGGCGTAGAGGACGAGAGTGCCGTTTCTCCGCACGCCCAGCGCGGTGCGGGGGGCGCGGGTGGTCTCGGGATTGTCCACCAGTGTCCAGTCGGAGGGATCGGTGACCTCATTTTTCTCCACGATGGTGTCGCCCACGCCGCCGGCCCACTGTGCCTCAGACAGATCGTCATCATCACACTCGGTCTTCAGCGTGATCCGGTCGCCCACCTCGAAGGACTCAAACACGGAGCGCTTGTTGGATACATCGTCGGCAGTCAGAATGTACTCGCCCTCCCGGATGGCGATGGGCTGGTCGGCATCAAACATGTCGATGACCTCCAGTTCCAGCTCGCTGTTGACGGTGAGCTGACAGTCCTTGTCCTCGGGGTCATAGTTTGCCACCTTCATCAGCACGAACCAGCCGGGGGTGGTGGTGCGGGTGGAAACGGTGGAGAAATGCTCGTTGAGGAGGTATACGCCGCCGGTGGAGGCACGGTATTTGTTGAAGTAGTTGGGGACGATCTCAAGGTCTTTGTCCTCATTGGTCAGCTTCAGCTCCACCACGGGCTCTTCGCACAGCACCACCTCGTCGTCCACCACAAGGATGGCGGAACTGTCTACGGGATCGGACTTATAGATGCCGTCCTCGATGACGATGCCCTGAGGCACGCCGGTGGCGGTGGAGAAATAGTCGGTGTTGACGGCGGCCAGCACCTGATAGCCCATCTCCTGCGCCCGCTTCACGGCGGCGTTGACGGTGGCGGTGCCGTATACCGTGCCGGAGGACTGGAGCAGGATGGGGAAGACCCGGCTGTTCTCCTCCAGCTCCAGAAGGAAGCTCTCGACCCGTCCCGAGGTGTGTTCGCTGACGGTGTTGGTGTAGGTCAGACCGTCCAGAATGGTCTGGCTGGTCTGGATGCGTGCCTTGCCCTCGTCGGCCAGTACGGCGGGGGGTATGCACAGCGCGAGGGCCAGCACAGCGCTGCAGCTCCGGCGCAAAAATCCGTTCAGATGAAACTGTTTCATGGGTACTCCTTTGGTTGCGTGGGTGAATGGGAACATGGGTACATTATATCAGCTGTGTATGGCCCTTTCAATGGAAAAAATGTCAGGAAAAATGGGCGTTTACAGAAAGTTCACCGAATGAACGGTTGAAAAAGAAATGGTTTTGGTGTAAAATAAGATGTTAAACTGGGTTTATATGGGGTTGAGGCCCCTGCGACATAGAAAAGGAGGAGAAAGCGTGGAACACAGGCAGAATAATGCCACAAAAACCATCAGCATGGTCATGATCTGGACGCTGCTGGGCAAGGTGATGGGCCTTTACCGGGATCATCTGCTGGCCGTTCATTATGGCATGGGCATGGAGGCCAACGCCTTCTATACCGCCAGCCGCATCCCCCGTGTCTTTTTTGACGCGGTCTTTGCCAGCGCCATCTCCGCCTGTTTTATCCCGGTGTTCAGCGAGTATCTGACCAAAAAGGATAAGGACAGCGCCTTCCGCTTCAGCCGTGCCTTCCTGACCGTCATGGGTCTGCTCACCGCTGTGCTGTCCGTGGTGGGTATGATGGGCTCCGGCGCGCTGGTGGAGCTGTTCGCCGACGGCTATGACGCCCAGACGGCCCAACTGGCCACCACCCTGACCCGGATCATGTTCCCCACCGTCCTCTTCACCGGCATCGCCTTCTCCTTCGTGGGCATCCTTCAGTCTTTGGACGAGTTCAAGATCCCCGCCCTGATGAGTGTGGTGTCCAATGCGGTGGTCATCGTCTACTTCCTGTTCTTTGACCGTAGCTTCGGTGTGTTCGGACTGGCGGCGGCCTATCTGGTGGGCTGGCTGCTGCAGGCGGGCATTCAGGTGCCCCCTCTGCACCGGCTGGGCTTCCGATACGCCCCGGTGTGGGAGCCCACCTCCGACGGCATGAAGAAAGTTTTCGCCCTCATGGGCC
>JAZQVX010000061.1:0-3010 GCA_045632045.1 Lawsonibacter sp. | reverse complement strand
GTTCTGGGGGTCTGGGAATAGTAGCCCACCGCCTGCATGGTGGTAATGCCGGAACCGAACTCGGCGGACAGAGCCGCGCACACCGCGTCTGGATTTACTGTGATGATCATGGCGGCCTTGGCGCGATCCAGACCTTCCACGATGAAGTCCACGCTCTTCAGGGCGGCGGCATAGGTCACGATGGAGTACAGAGGCAGGATCCAGCTCTGGAGCACCACGCCGCAGATGATATACAAAACCACATTATAGACCAGCACGAAGTTGCCCACCGTCAGCCCCAGCGGCTTTGCGAAAATAACCGCCATGACCTCGATGCCATCCATGGCGCCGCCAAACCGGATCGCCAGACCGCTTCCCAGACCCGAAATCAGACCGCCAAACAGGGCGCACAGGAGCAGGTCCTGTCCCGCCAGCGGAGATGCCACGCTCACATCCACCGGCAGCACATCGGTGATCAGCCACGCCACGCCGGAGTAGACCGCTACGGCATAAATGGCATAGACAGTAAACACGGTGCCCTGCCGTTTCAGGCCGTAGAGGAACAGGGGGATATTCAGTAAAATCAGAAATACCGACAGGGACAGCTCCGGCGGAGTCAGCTGGGACAACAAAATGGATGTGCCGGAAATTCCGCTGTCATACAGCTGTACCGGGGCAATAAAGACCGTAACACCGATGGCGTTGATGATGCCCGCCGCGGTCAGTCCGAGAAAATTCTTCCAGTTCAGCCCACGCAGGGCATTCACAAATTTCTGTTTCAATTGGCAGCTCCTTTCACAAACTTCAGGTAAATTTTCCGTATTCTATCATACCCGACCACCTTCTTCCAGTCCCGGCCGGGAATTTTAACAGGAACTGTATGTCCCTATGATAAAACACAGGCGCATCCGAACGGATGCGTCCGTGAAAGTATCCTATTACAGATTTGCCGAGATGATGATGGGCCGCCCGATGCACTGCACCACGCCCTTTTCCACCACCACACGCTCGCCTGTTACCAGATTGGGATAGACGCCGTCGGGGAAATCCACCTTGACAGGTGCGCTCTCCACCTGCAGGCTGAAAATACCCAGTTTTTTTGCCTTCTTGTTCTGGCGGTAGAAGATGGCGATGTCGTGGGCCTCGTCCGCCTGTCCCCAGAAGCAGTCATCACAGGACAGCTCCCGCTTTTTCACCTGCGCAAGCCGCTGGAGCAGGGCTGAAATATCCCGACCACTGTTGCGGTCAATGGGCTCCCGCTCAAACAGGGAGGGGAGATGGTCGTTCTCAAACTCCTGACCGGCGTAGATCATGGTGGCGCCCTTCAGGAAGTAGAGCATGGCGGTGAAGTTGATCAGCCGGGACTCCCGCTTGATGAAGGAGCAGATGCGGGGCACATCGTGATTTTCCAGAAACCGCAGTTTGATGTAGTTTTCGGGATAAATGACCTCCTGGAAGTTGAGCAGATCCACATAGTGGGTGAGGGTACCCTCCCCCTTCAGATAGGCCTCAAAGGCCTCCCGGATGTCGTACTCATACTCCATGTCAAAGGCCTCATAGCCCTCGTAGTCGCCGGTACAGGGAATGCCCATGCGGCGGTTGAACATGGCCCAGCCACGATGGACGCTCTCAGCCAGCCAGATACAATCGGGGTTGACCTTGGCCACAGCCTCTCTGGCCTTTTTCCAGAACTCCAGAGGAACCAGCGGCGCCACATCGCAGCGGAATCCGTCCACCAGGCAGGCCCACTGAACCAGAGATTCGATCTGATAGTCCCACAATTCCCGGTTGGCGTAATCCAGATCAATGACATCGGTCCAGTCGCCGATGCGGTTGCCGAAGCTGCCGTCCTCCTTGTGGTAGAACCACTCGGGGTGTTCCTCCGCCAGCAGAGAATCGGGCGAAGTATGGTTATACACCACATCGATCATGCACTTCATGCCATACTCGTGGATGGCGTCGATGAGGTGCTTGAAGTCCTTGAGGGAGCCGTAAGCGGGATTGACATTGCGGTAGTCCCGGTTGGCATAGGGGCAGCCCAGACTGCCCTTCTTGCCCTTCACGCCGATGGGATGAATGGGCATGAACCAGATGGTGTCCACTCCCATCGCCCGGATGCGTGAGAGATCCTCCGCCACGGCGTTGAAGGTGCCCTCTTCGGTATGGGCACGCACATAGACACTGTAAATGACCTGGTCACGCAATTGGATATTTGTTTCCTTTGCCATAACCCACTCCCCGCGGTATAAACCGACCGCTATTATCATTATATCGGTTTCATTATATCACAGGGGACATCCCCTTGTGAATCCCTTTATTTCCAAGGGAAAATAAGACTTACTTAGGTTCCTTGCCCTCGCTGAAGACCCGGATCATTTCGCGGGTCAGGGAGATGCCGTCGTCCTTGGCGGGGATGTTGTCCCGATCGAACCAGCCGGCCATGGCCAGCTCGCTCTCGTCCAGTTCGATGGTGTCATCGCCGTCCAGATCGCAGTAGAAACCCATGAGCATGTTTCCGTCCACGCCCCAGGGCTGGCTCTTATAGTAGCGGATGTTCTTGACCTTCAGGCCGACCTCCTCCATGACCTCACGCTCCACGGTCTGCTCGGCAGTCTCGCCGATCTCGCTGAAGCCGGCGATGAGGGCATAGCGGGTAAAGGCACGGTTGGCGTACTTGCTCAGCAGCAGGCGGTCGCCGTCGGTGACGGCCACGATGACAGAGGGAGAGATCCGGGGGAAGATCATGTTGCCACAGTGGGGGCAGCGCATCATGCGCTCCTTGCCGTCGTGGACGGTAGGCACGCCGCAGCGACCGCAGAAACGGCTGTTGCGGTACCATGTAAACAGGTGCCACGCGGTGAGGGCGGCAAAGCAGATGTGCTTGGAGGTGGGCTGGCGCAGACCGCGGGCCACCTCATAAGTATAGGCGGGATCACCGGGCTCACCGGCCTCACCCATCCAGATGAAATAGTTCACATCCTGCATCCGGAAGACATACTGGAAGGCCTCCTCATTCCAGTGTTCCCAGTTA
>JAZQVX010000060.1:0-7622 GCA_045632045.1 Lawsonibacter sp. | reverse complement strand
CCCCAACTCCGCTCCCCTGCATCGCGCATGTTCTGTTGGCTGCTGGGCACCTTCGCCATCGCCCCCTTCGCCGCTTACGCGGTCATCATCACCTGCGGTACCAGCTTTGACGCCGCCGCCGTCTCCGTCCTCGTCACCATCCCCCTGCTCTACGGCAGTGCAGGCTGGCTGATGCCGGAACACAGCCGCCCCACCTCCCGAGTGACCATCGCGCTGCTCCTGTTGATGTGGACGATCGTTCCTGCCGGTCTGTTTTACTTCACCGCCACGAACAAGAGCGTCGTCTCCACCGTCATCAGTTTCCTGTTCCTTCCCAACCGTGAAATGGCGCCCCTGCTCTTTTCCTCCCTGTTCTACACCCCCCAGTCCGCCCTCGGTCTGGAAGTCCTTCGTCCGCTGGCTATTTCCTCCACCCAACTGCTTCTGACGGGAGCCTTCGGCGTTGGCATGGTCATCCGAAGCAACCACAAGTAATATAAGCAGAAAAAAGCCGCCTTTCGGCGGCTTTTTTGCGTTTAACTGAGCTGGAACTGTCCGGTATACAGGCGATAGTAGCGCCCCTGCTTTTCCAGCAGTTCGTCGTGATCGCCCTTTTCCTCGATCTTGCCCTTCTCGATGACCACAATGCAGTTGGAGTTGCGCACGGTGGACAGGCGGTGGGCAATGACGAAGACGGTGCGCCCCTCCATGAGGGTGTCCATACCCTTGGCGATGAGGGCCTCGGTTCGGGTGTCGATGGAGGAGGTGGCCTCGTCCAGGATCATGACAGGGGGATCGGCCACGGCGGCCCGGGCGATTGCCAGCAGCTGGCGCTGACCCTGCGACAGGTTGGCGCCATCTCCGGTGACCATGGTCTGATAGCCCTCGGGGAGTCGGCGGATGAAGGAGTGGGCGTTGGCGCTCTTGGCGGCGGCGATGCACTCCTCGTCGGTGGCATCCAGACGACCGTAGCGGATGTTGTCCATAATGGTGCCGGTAAACAGGTGGGTGTCCTGCAGCACGGCGCCCAGCGAGCGGCGCAGGTCATCCTTGCGGATGTCCCGGACATTGATGCCGTCATAGGTGATCATGCCGCCCTCGATCTCGTAGAAGCGGTTGATGAGGTTGGTGATGGTGGTCTTGCCAGCGCCGGTGGAACCCACGAAGGCGATCTTCTGTCCTGGGTTGGCATACACCGTCACATCGTGGAGGATACGCTTCTCGGGGACATAGGAGAAGTCCACATGGTTGAAGCGCACCGCGCCCTTGAGTTCGGTGAGGTAGTAATCCTCTCCGGGGACATTGCGCACACTGCCTCGGATGCGGTGCAGGGACATCTCTCCATTGTGGTCGAGGTACTTCCATGCCCAGACGCTCTCTGCATCGGGCTGAGCCAGTTCCACCAGTGTGTCCTTGCCTTCCAACCGTACAGGAACCAGCTCCATCTTACCACCCCTAGGCACCTTCCACGCCCACAGACCGGTGTGACCCTCGCCGGAATAGACAGACAGGTTGCCCTCTGCATCTCTGGCGGCCCGGGTCAGGGTGACCTGGCCCTCGTCCACCTCGGGCATGGTGTCCATGACCTCGAAGATGCGCTCGGCGCCGGCCAGGGCAGACAGAATGGTACTCATCTGCTGAGAGATCTGGTTCATGGGCTGACCCACCTGGCGGGAGTAGTTGAGATAGACCACCAGACCACCCAGATCGAAGCCCTGCAGCACCGACAGCAGACCGCCGAAGGCCGCAGTCAGGGCGTAGCTGACATTCATCAGGTTGCCCGAGATGGGCATGATCATAATGGAGTAGAAGTGCGCCTTGCGGGCAGCATCCCGATATTCGGTGTTCAGCCGCTGGAACTCCTCTTTGGCCTTCTCTTCGTGGGTAAAGGCCTTGACCACCTTCAGTCCCTCGATGATCTCCTGAATGTTGCCGTTCATAGCGCCCAGCGTCTGCTGCTGGCGCTGGAAGAAGTTGCGGCTGCGGCCGCCCAGAGTGGCAAAGACCTTCATCATCACCACCAGCAGCAGCCCGGTGACCAGAAACAGCTTCCAGTTGATGAACAGCATCAGTCCCACCAGACCCACAAACATCAGACAGCTGGAGAACAGGGACACAAGGCTCTGCTCCAGTGCCATCTGCACATTGTCGGCGTCGTTGGTGAAACGGCTCATAAGCTCGCCGTGGGGGTGCTTGTCAAAATAGGACAGTGGGAGTTCCTGCAGCTTGTCAAACAGCTCCTTGCGCAGGCGGCGCACGCCCCGCTGTGCCACCCGGATCATAGCGGCAGACTGGACATAGGTCGCCACACAGCCCAGCAGGTAGATCAGCACCAGCTTGCCCAGTGCAAAAATCAATCCCTTCACATCGGTACAGCCGGAGTAGAGGAAGTCGTTGATGATGCCGCGCTGCATATAGGAGCCGCCCAGATTGGTGAACACCGACGCCAGCAGGCACAGACCCACCAGAAACAGAAGCAGCTTGCTGTGGGAAACATAGGAGAACAGACGGCGCACGGTCTTGCCCATATTCTTGGGCTTCTGGAAGCCTCCGCGAGAGCCGGGGCCGCCGGGGCCTCGACCGGAACCGGGGCCGCGATTGGGTCCTGCCATTATTCACCAACTCCTTCCTGCTGAGACTGATAGATCTCCTGATAGATGCCGCTGGTGGCCAGCAGCTGCTCATGGGTACCCCGGCCGACGATGTGGTCGTCGTCCAGAATGAGGATCTCATCGGCATAACGCACCGAGGAGATGCGCTGGGCGATGATGATGACGGTGGTATCCTTCAGATTCTTGGCGAAGGACTCCCGGATGGCCGCCTCGGTGGTGGAGTCCACCGCGGAGGTGGAGTCATCCAGAATGAGGATGGCGGGCTTGCGCAGCATGGCTCTGGCAATGCACAGGCGCTGCTTCTGACCGCCGGAGACATTGGTGCCGCCCTGCGTCAGCTGAGTATCGAAGCCCTCGGGCAGGGCCATGATGAAATCATAGGCCTGAGCATCCTTGGCCGCCTGGATCATCTCCTCCTCGGTGGCATCGTCACGGCCCCACAGGAGATTCTCCCGGATGGTGCCGGAGAAGAGGACATTGTTCTGCAGCACCATACCGATGCGCCCGCGCAGCTCCTCCAGGGGGTACTCCCGGACATCCATACCGTCCACCAGCACCCGTCCACCTGTCACATCGTAGAAGCGGGGGATCAGGTTGACCAGAGAGGACTTACCTGTGCCGGTGCCGCCCACGATGGCCACAAACTTGCCCGGCTCCACGGTGAAGCTGATGTCATGGAGGACATCATCGCCGGTGCCGCCGGTGACATAGCGGAAGCTGACATGGTCAAACTCCACCTTGCCCCGGGCCTCGGGCAGTTTGCGCTGGGATGCCTGCTCGTCATCGGCCACATTGGGCACAGTATCCAGCACCTCGTTGATGCGCTTGGCGCAGGCCTGAGCGCGGGAGAGGTTGAGCAGAGTCATGGCCACCATCATCACGCTCATCAGAACCATAAACACATAGTTCAAAATGGCCTGCAGGTCACCCAGAAGGAAATCCCCCTTCATGACCAGACGACCGCCGATGTAAAGCACACCCACGGTAGCGGCGTTCATGCA
Organism: Lawsonibacter sp.; assembly: GCA_045632045.1. Taxonomy (GTDB): domain Bacteria; phylum Bacillota; class Clostridia; order Oscillospirales; family Oscillospiraceae; genus Lawsonibacter. The sequence continues at coordinate 4,030 of JAZQVX010000060.1, read as the reverse complement.
CAGGGTCATAACGGGCATAATGGTGATGATGCGCATACCCACATTGATACCGGCCTGCATCATCTCGTCGTTGGCCTGACCGAACTTCTCCCGCTCATGATCCTCACGGACGAAGGCCTTGACCACCCGGATGGCCACCAGATTTTCCTGCAGGGTGTTGTTCAGACCGTCGATCTTCTTCTGCATGATGCCGAACAGGCGGCCGCAGATCTTCATGATGACGGCAATGGCCACAGCCATAATGGGCACGATGACCAACAGCACGCAGGCCACCTTCGCATTGATGGACAGACTGATGGCCAGCGCCACCAGCAGCATGGCGGGGGCTCTGAACAGCATACGCAGACCCATGTTCAGCATCATGGTCATCTGGTTGACATCATTGGTCATGCGGGTGATGAGAGAGGCGGAGGAGAAGCGGTCAATATCCGCAAAAGAGAACTCCTGCACCTTGTTGAACAGCGCCTGACGCAGGTTTGCGCCAAAGCCCTGGCTGGCAAAAGTGGCATACTTGGCCGACAGCACGCCGCAGGCCATGGATGCCATGGAAATGACCACCATCAGCACGCCCAACATGAAAATATAACTCACATCCCCGCCGGGAATGGCCACATCCACGATCTCGGTCATGACCAGCGGCAGGATCAGTTCCAGCGCCACCTCCATCAAGATTAAGATGGGCGATTTGACAGCGTCCTTCTTCAATCCCTTCAGGTGGGTCATAAACAATTGAAGCATTTATCCTTCCTCCTTCTGTCCGGGTACGCCCCGAAGATTATCCAGCATCCGCTCCCGAAATTGAGCGAGCAGCTCCTGCTCCTCGGGCGTAAAGCCCTCCAGCATCCGCTTGCGAACCGTGAAGAATGCCTCTTCGCACCCCTGTACCGCTCCGCGTCCCGCATCGGTCAGCGTCATACGGTTGCGGCGGGCATCCCCCTCCTCCGGTGTTCTGAGGATATACCCCTTCTGTTCCATGGTTTTCAAAGAGTTTGTCACCGCCGCAGGCGAGATATCCAGCATTCGCGCCAGATCCCGCTGAGAAAAACTCTCCGCGCCGGCCTGCTCCACATGCTTCAGCATGGCAAGGATCAAAGGATTTACTTCCCGCAGTCCCCGAAGGTCCAATTCCTCGCCCACTGCAGCCCTATGTGCGTGGTAGATTTGCTGCTCCAACAACTCCAGCCGTTTGAACGATGTCGGCATATGCCCTCTCCTTTCGTTCACAAGTTAATCGTTTACTCGTGAACTATTTTACCATAAACTCCTCCTCTGTCAAGTTTTCCACTCACGCTCCGAACCATCTCATTTTTCTCCAGTTGGCATTTGCCTCTTATCTGTGGTAGAATAAGAAAAACTGCGGGGTTCGTCCCGCGCCCTCTTACTTCTCCTTTTTTGAAAGGACAACTACAAATGCAATATCTCATCTCATTTCTGGAAGGCATTATCACCTTCATCTCTCCCTGTCTGCTTCCCATGCTTCCCATCTACATCTCCTATTTTGCCGGCGGCGGCGAACGCACCACCCGCAAAACCCTGATCGGCGCAACAGGCTTTGTCCTCGGCTTCACCCTGGTATTTGTATCCATGGGCGCGCTGGCCGGCACGGTGGGCAGCTTTCTGAGGCAGTATCAAACCGCTGTAAATCTCATCTCCGGTCTGATCGTCATCTGCTTTGGCCTGAACTTTCTGGGTCTGCTGCGGCTGAACCTGTTTAAAGGAAGCACCCGCAGCATGGATACCTCCAACATGAATTTCTTTTCCACCGTCCTGTTCGGTATCATCTTCTCGGTGGGCTGGACCCCCTGTGTGGGTGCATTTTTGGGTTCTGCCCTCATGCTGGCCTCCCAGCAGGGCCACATGACAGAGGGTATGCTGATGCTTTTGGCCTATTCCCTTGGCTTGGGTCTTCCCTTCATCCTCAGCGCGGTTCTCATCGATTATCTGCGCTCAGCCTTCAACTGGATCAAATCTCATTATCATATCATCAACACAATCAGCGGTGGCCTGCTGATCCTCATCGGCATTCTTATGGCCACCGGCACGCTGGGCCGTCTGCTCAGCCTGCTCAGTTAAGGAGTTACCATGAAGCAGAAAAAGACACTTATTCTTCTCATCCTCGCCCTCGTCCTGCTGTTGGGCGGTGCCTCTGCGCTGTACACAAAACTGAGTGCGCAGCTCACTCCCGATCAGATGTCCGTGCAGGAACAGCCTCCTCAGGCATCCACAGACACCCTGGCCGAAGAGGTACCCACCCCTATCATGGCACCTGACTTCACAGTCTACGACGCACAGGGAAACGAAGTCCACCTCTCCGACTTCTTCGGCAAGCCCATCGTGGTCAACTTTTGGGCCAGCTGGTGCGGCCCCTGTAAAATGGAAATGCCCGACTTCCACGAGAAATATCTGGAACTGGGAGAGGATGTCCAATTTCTTATGATCAACGCAACCGACGGCTCCCGCGAAACAGTAGACATCGCTTCCGGTTTTATTGCCCAACAGGGTTACACCTTCCCCGTTTACTATGACACCGCCTCCGATGCCTCCATGACTTACGGCGCCTACTCCCTGCCTACCACATTCTTCATCAACGCACAGGGCCACGCCATCGCACAGGCCACCGGCGCCATCGATGCCGACACCCTGCAGCGCGGCATCGACATGATTACCTGATCCCCAAAGACAGCGGCTGTATCTGCCGCTGTCTTTTCACATGCCTGTACAAAACTGTTGATTGTTCTCCTCAAAAAGGGTATGCTATAAGCACAGGAAAATTTTGAATTCCGCAAAGGAGAATGTACTTATGAATGTTCTGGTCCTCAACGCCGGCAGTTCCTCTCTGAAGTATCAGCTGCTCAATCCCGAAACCGAGCAGGTCCTGGCAAAGGGCATCTGCGAGCGCATCGGCATCGACGGCCGCTTCACCTATAAGGCCGACGGCAAGCAGTCCGTTATCGCCGCCGAGGTCGCCATGCCCACCCACTCCGAGGCCATCCAGACCGTGCTGGACGCTCTGGTGGATGCCGAAAACGGTGTCATTTCCTCCATGGAAGAGATCGACGCCGTGGGTCACCGCGTCGTCCACGGCGGTGAGAAGTTCGCCGGCTCCGTGCTGGTGACCGACGAGGTCATGGCCGCCATCGAGGAGTGCAACCCTCTGGCTCCTCTGCACAATCCCGCCAACATTCTGGGCATCAAGGCCTGCCGCGCCCTCATGCCCAACACCCCCAACACCGCCGTTTTTGACACCGCCTTCCATCAGACTATGCCCGAGGTGGCCTATACTTATGCCATCCCCCACCAGTATTACGAGAATGACAAGGTCCGCCGTTACGGCTTCCACGGCACCTCTCACAAGTATGTCGTCGACCGCGCCGCCGCCATGCTGGGCAAGCCTCTGGAGCAGCTGAAGCTGATCTCCTGCCATCTGGGCAACGGTTCCTCCGTCACCGCCATCGACGGCGGCAAGTCCGTGGACACCTCCATGGGCTTCACCCCCATCGCCGGTCTGCCCATGGGCACCCGCTGCGGTGATATTGACGCCGGTATCATGGAGTATCTGATGAAGAAGTACGACATGGACATCGACCGGATGATGAACATCCTCAACAAGCAGTCCGGCATTCTGGGTGTTTCCAAGACCTCCTCCGACTTCCGCGATCTGGAGCAGGCCGCCGCCGACGGCAATCAGCTGGCCGCTCTGGCTCTGGAACATTTCTGGTACAATGTCAAGAAGCTCATCGGTTCTTACGCTGCCGTCATGGGCGGTGTGGATGCCGTCATCTTCACCGCCGGTGTGGGTGAGAACCGTCCCTATGACCGCTGCAAGATGGTTGAGGGTCTGGAGTTCATGGGAATCAAGATCGATGTGGAAAAGAACAATGTCCGCGGCGTGGAGCTGGATGTTTCCGCCGAGGATGCCACCGTCCGCGTGCTGCTCATCCCCACCAACGAGGAACTCATGATCGCCCGCGACACCGCCGCTCTGGTCGGTTAAATTTGGATATGATGAAAGCCCGCCACATCCGTGGCG
>JAZQVX010000059.1:0-2935 GCA_045632045.1 Lawsonibacter sp. | reverse complement strand
GCTTCCTGTTTCTCCAACTCTGACAGGTGGGCGCGCAGTGCCGCCAGCCGGTCGAAGTTGGGGTTGTCCAATATCTCACCGATGCGGCGCAGCTCCATGCCCATGGCGCGGTAAAAGAGGATCAGCTGCAGTCTGTCCACCTGTTCCGGGCCATAGATGCGATAGCCGTTGCCGCCGGTGCGAAGAGGAGGGAGCAGTCCCAGTTCGTCGTACCACCGCAGGGTGCGGGTGGATACCCCGGCCAGATTGGATAACTGCTGTATCGTGTATTCCATGGAAATCCCTCCTTGAGAGGATGATAGACCATGACGCCGCGTCAATGTCAACCCCTGTTTACAAAAAGTTTTCTTGTGACCTTCTTTGGAATATGATACCATAAAATCAGAGAAATAGACAGGAGGGATGGATATGAAAACCAGATTCAAACACCTGCTTTTTGCCGCGGTTCCGTTCTGGGCCGTGCAGCTGATTTTGCTGCTGACCCGGTATATTGACGCTAAAGTAGTCGTGCAGATGTATCTGCCCATTTTTGTCGTCACCGCGGCGCTGCTGCTGACGAGTCAGTTCTTCGCGGGACACGGCCTGTGGCTGGGCGCGGCGGTTGGTTTGGTCGTGGAGTATGTCCACCATCTCTCCCGGGGCGACCGACCCAACATGGGTGGCGCGTTCATGAATATTGCGATTTTGATCGTCTGCGCGGCGGTGGGCATCCTGCTCCAACTGGCGGTGAATGCCCGGAAGAAGAAAAAGAAAGCGGTGCAGGGGTAAGCCCTCTCCGACCTCACTTCATTCGGCCACCTCCCCCAGAGGGGGAGGCAAGGGTGCCTCTGTTTTGAGAAAATCGTCGTAAATCAGTACAATGTGGGATCAGGAACCTTGGCTCTCCCATTGGGAGAGCTGTCGGCGAAGCCGACTGAGAGGGTAGACCATGACCATAGCATATGAAAACCCGACTCTGCCTCAGGCAGAGCCGGTTTTTTGTTTATTATTTCTTGAAGCCGTCCTTCAGACCGACAGCGCGGTTGAAGATCAGCTTACCGGGCTTGGAATCCTTGTCGGCACAGAAATAACCCATGCGCAGGAACTGGAAGCGGTCGGAAGCGTTGGCGTTTGCCAGAGAGGCCTCCAGCTTGGCGCCCTCCAGAATCTCCAGAGAACCGGGATTCAGGCAGTCCAGGAAGTCCTTGTCGCCGCCGTCGGGATCGGCGTCGGAGAACAGGTTGTCGTACAGGCGAACCTCGGCATCCACGGCGGTGGAGGCGTCCACCCAGTGGATGGTAGCGCCCTTGACCTTGCGGCCGTCGGCGGGGTTGCCGCCCTTGGACTCGGGGTCATAGGTGGCCAGAACCTCAACCACATTGCCGTTCTCGTCCTTGACGCAGCCGGTGCAGGTGATGAGGTAAGCGCCCTTCAGGCGGCACTCCAGGCCGTTGGGGTACAGACGCTTGTACTTGGGGATGGGAGTTTCCAGGAAGTCCTCGCTCTCGATATACAGGTTGCGGGAGAAGGAAACCTGACGGCTGCCGGAGTCGGGATCGTTGGGGTTGTTCTCCACCTCAACATACTCCACCTGACCCTCGGGATAGTTGGTGATGGTCAGCTTGATGGGGCGCAGGACGGCCATGGCGCGCTGAGCGTGCTCGTTCAGATCCTCACGCAGGCAGTGCTCCAGGAAGGAGTACTCCACGGTGGAGGGGTTCTTGGCCACGCCGATGCGGTCGCAGAAGTTGCGGATGGAGGCGGGGGTGTAGCCGCGGCGGCGCAGACCGCACAGGGTGGGCATACGGGGGTCGTCCCAGCCGGAAACATAGTTCTCCTCCACCAGCTTGCGCAGCTTGCGCTTGGACATCACGGTATAGTTGATGCCCAGACGGGCAAACTCGATCTGGCGGGGCTTGGAGGGGACATCGGTGTTGTTGATGACCCAGTCGTACAGGGGGCGGTGATCCTCATACTCCAGAGAACACAGGGAGTGGGTGATACCCTCCAGAGCGTCCTGAATGGGGTGAGCGAAGTCGTACATGGGGAAGATGCACCACTTGGTGCCCTGACGGTGATGCTCAATGTAGCGGATGCGGTAGATGACGGGGTCGCGCATGTTGAAGTTGCCGCTGGTCAGGTCGATCTTGGCGCGCAGGGTGTACTTGCCCTCGGGGAACTCGCCGTTGCGCATGCGCTCAAACAGATCCAGAGACTCCTCAATGGGACGGTCACGGAAGGGAGAGCGGGCGGGGGTGCCGATGTCGCCGCGGTACTCGCGGAACTGCTCGGGGGTCAGCTCACAGACATAGGCAAGACCCTTCTTGATCAGGCCGACGGCCAGCTCATAGGTCTTCTCGAAGTAGTCGGAGCCGTAGAAGAAGCGGTCGCCCCAGTCAAAGCCCAGCCAGCGGATGTCCTCCTGAATGGCCTCGACGAACTCGGTGTCCTCCTTGGCGGGGTTGGTGTCGTCCATACGCAGGTTGCAGATGCCGCCGAACTTCTCGGCAGAGCCGAAGTCGATGATCAGGGCCTTGCAGTGACCGATATGCAGATAGCCGTTGGGCTCGGGGGGGAAACGGGTGTGAACCTGCATACCCTCGCAGCGACCGCCCTCGGCCAAATCCTCAGTGATGAACTGGTGGATAAAATTCTGGCTCTCAACGACGGCCTCGCCGCTGATGCCCTCGGGGATCTTCTTTTCCTCAGACATTGGGATTCCTCCAATCCTATTTTGAAAGGGGCGCAGTACACCCCTATATCATTTGACTGATTCCTTATTTTACACCACATCCCGGGTAAAATGCAACACTTTTCCGCAAATGAGAAAAAGTGTGAACGATTCGTAAAATCTGCGGGGGAGAAGGGTGTGGTATCTTGCCAAAAGGGCAAAAAAACGGTATGATAGGGGCATAAAACAAGACCCGGAGGTGGAAAATATGACCTATGATATCAT
>JAZQVX010000058.1:0-4742 GCA_045632045.1 Lawsonibacter sp. | reverse complement strand
ACCCAGAAGCCCACTGAGGAAATTTTGGTGCTGGCAGACAACGAGATCGGCGCAAAGGCCGGTGACTTCGTGGAAGTGGAACCCACCGGCGTGGGAAACATCAGCGTGTCTTTCATCGTATTCCTGCTGCCCTGTGTAACCCTGGCTCTGGGCTATGTCTTTGCCCAGTCTGTACTGAAAATGAATGAGATGACCGCCCTGCTGGGCGCGCTGGCCGGTCTGGCCATCGGCTTTATTCCCGCATATCTCATCAATCGTTCCATCGCCAAGAGCAGCAAGCCCGAGTTCCGCATTCTGAAGTTCCTGCTGCGCTGAGAGGTAGTGTGCGGTGTTTGGTTATGTTCGCACCTTCCGCCCGGAACTGAAATGCAAGGACTTTGACCTCTACGGCGCCACCTATTGCGGTCTGTGCAGCTGTATGCGCCGGCGCTATGGCGTTGTAGCCCCCATGTTCCTCAGCTATGACTTCACCTTTCTGGCCCTTTTGCTCTGGGATGAGGAGACCACATTCCGCCCCTGCGCCGGCCGCTGTCTGGCAAAGCCCTGGCGAAAGAAGGCCATGTGTCCCGTCAGTCCCGCACTGGAAGAAACGGCTGACAAGAGCGTGATCCTCACTTACTGGAAGCTGCGTGACGGTTATCTGGACGAGCATGGCCTGAAAAAGCTGACGGCGGGAGGATTATCCCTGCTGCTCAAGCCCGCGTATCAAAAAGCGGCCCGGTTCCAGCCTGAGTTTGACACCTCGGTGCAGCATCATCTGGCTGATCTGAATCGTCTTGAGAAGGAAAACTGTCCCTCCATTGACCGCACCGCCGACACCTTCGCCTGTTTGCTTCGGGACGCGGCCCGCCGCGAAGGAGAGCAGGGGAGAGTGCTGGAGCAGATCCTCTATCATGTGGGACGATGGATCTATCTGGCGGATGCCAGAGATGATCTGGCTCAGGACAGGGAAGAGGGGCAGTACAATCCTCTTCTCCTGCGCTACGGTGCGGACTGCGACGATGAGGCACTGAACGACACCATGAATCATTCCCTCGAAATGGCGGCCTCCGCCATGGAACTGGGACGATTCGGCTGTCGTGCCCCAATTCTTGAAAATATCCTGTATCTGGGACTGCCTATGGTGCAGAAGGCTGTTTTTAACGGCAGCTGGTCCCAGCTCAAAAAACAAAAGATATGGAGACATGATACATGAAAGATCCTTACAGCGTTCTGGGTGTAAGCCAGTCTGCCAGTGATGACGAGATCAGAAAGGCATATCGCGACCTGGCCCGTAAGTATCATCCCGACAACTATCAGAACAACCCTCTGGCCGATCTGGCCGAGGAGAAAATGAAGGAGATCAACGAGGCTTACGATGTGATCACCAAGCAGCGCTCCGGTAATTATCACCAGAGCAGCGGCAATTACGGCAGCTATAACTCCGCCGGACAGAACCGCAGCTATGGCAATCAGGATCCCACCTACGCCCGGGTCCGCAGTCTCATCAACGCCGGAAATCTGAGCGCCGCCGAGCAGCTTCTGTTCCAGATGCCCACCAAGACCGCCGAGTGGTATTTCCTCTCCGGCAGTATCGCCTACCGCAAGGGTTGGCTGGATGAGGCAAAGCAGAACTTCAACATGGCGGTTCAGATGGACCCCAACAACATGGAATATCGACAGGCCCTGGCTATGATGCAGCAGCGAGGCGCCTATCAGCCCTATGCCAATTACAGTTCTTCCGAGTGTGACCCCTGTTCGGCCTATCTCTGTCTGAGCTGTCTGACTCCCTGGGGCGGCATGTGCTGCTGACGGAGTCTTTTACATACCATTGAATACAAAGGAGTGTGACCTGAAGTGGTCAAGAGTATGACCGGTTATGGCCGCGGTGAGCAGACCGTTAACGGCTATAATATTACCGTGGAACTGCGCAGCGTCAACAACCGTTATCTGGACTGCAATGTGCGCATCCCCCGCCTGTACCTGTTTGCCGAGGAGGCTGTCAAGGCCCGGGTGCAGAACGCGATTTCCCGCGGCAAGGTGGATGTCTTTGTTACCCTGGAAAGTACCGGTGAGCAGAAGCTCAAAGTCAGCCTGAACAAGCCTATTGCCGACGGCTATCACGCCGCCCTGCTGGAGCTGGCGGAAACTTACGGTCTGTCCAATGATATTTCCGTTTCTCTGCTGTCCCGCTTCCCTGAGGTTCTGGTGGCCGAGAAGGCCGAGGACGATGTGGAGCAGATGGCAAAGGATATCTGCAGCGTGCTGGACAAGGCTCTGGCCGATTTCGACCAGATGCGCACCCGCGAGGGCGGCCGTCTGAAGGACGATATTCTCTCCCGCGCCGTGACCATCGAGGAGAAGGTCACTCTGGTGGAGCAGCGCTCTCCCGAAACTGTTTCCGAGTACCGCGCCCGTCTGGAGGCCCGCATGAACGAGGTCCTCTCCAACACCCAGCTCGACCCCTCCCGCATCCTCACTGAAGCCGCCATCTTCGCTGACAAGGTCGCCGTGGACGAGGAAACTGTCCGTCTGCGCAGCCACATCTCTCAGCTGCGTGAGATGCTGGACAAGGGCGGCGCTGTGGGCCGCAAGCTGGACTTCCTGATTCAGGAGTTCAACCGCGAGGCCAACACCATCGGCTCCAAGTGCAGCGACATCGAAATCGCCCGCCATGTGGTGGATGTGAAGGCCGAGATCGAAAAGATCCGCGAGCAGGTTCAGAATCTGGAGTAAGGGGGAAGGCTGCTTGAAACTGGTGAACATCGGCTATGGCAGCATGATCGCCGTGGATCGGATTCTGGCTGTGGTCAGTCCCGATTCCGCCCCCATCAAGCGAATGGCACAGGAAGCTCGTGACCGCGGCATTCTGATCGACGCCACATACGGCCGAAAGACCCGCGCCGTTCTCATTCTGGATAACGACCATCTGGTTCTGTCCGCTCTGACCCCCGAAGTGGTCACAGGCCGCATCGAAGGGGAACCTGTCAACGCTCAGGAGGAGGAAATGTAATGGAAAAGAAAGAAAAAGGTCTGTTGATCGTTCTCTCCGGCCCCTCCGGTGCCGGCAAGAGTACTGTGGTGAAGAAGCTGATGCAGAAGCGCGGCAATATCCACTTCTCCGTTTCTTACACCACCCGCGCTCCCCGCAATGAGGACATCGACGGTGTGACTTATAACTTTGTCGATCGCGCCGAATTTGAGCGCATGATCGCCAACAACGAGTTTCTGGAGTATGCCGAGTACTCCGGCAATTACTACGGTACCTCTCTTAAGGTCATCGAGGAAAAGCAGGCCGCCGGCATTGATGTCCTGCTGGACATCGAGGTTCAGGGTGCCGCCAATGTGCGCAATAAGTGTCCCGATGCCGTTCTGGTCTTTACCGTACCCCCCAGCTATCAGGAGCTGGAGCGCCGCCTTCGCGGCCGCAATACCGACGACGAGCAGACCATCTGCAAGCGTCTTTCCCGCGCCCTGGAAGAGGTCCGGGAAATCAATATGTATGACTATCTGGTGATCAATGACGAGGTCGATAATGCTGTGACCGAGCTGGACGCCATCATGTCCGCCGCCGAGTGCCGCATCGCCAACCGCCGCAAGATCATGGATCGGTTCGTCTGATATCAAACTGTGTGTAATATTAAAAAAGGAGTTTTTGAATTATGATGCTCTATCCCGCTATGAAGACCCTGCTGGAGCAGGTTCCCAGCCGTTATGAACTGGTCAATGTGGTCGCCTGCCGCGCCCGCCAGATCGCTACCGAGGCCGAGATGGCCGGTGAGCCTCTGGACGACAAGCCTGTCACCATCGCCATCCGCGAGGTCGCTGACGGCAAGGTTCCCACCGAGGACTGATTGATGATATCGAGAGCAAGCTGCGCATGAGGCACGCGGCTTGCTCTCCTTTCGTACAAACCCGAAAGGAGGAGGGGCGCGCATGGGGCGAAAAGTCGCCGCAGTTTCAGTTTCCAAGGCGCTTTACGCCATTGACAAACCCTATACCTACCTGATTCCGGCCGAACTGGAGGACACCCTGCGCCCCGGTATGCGGGTACTCGTGCCCTTCGGAAACGGCAACCGTGGCTGTGACGGCATAGTCCTCTCTATTGGTGAGGAACCCTCCTCCGGAAAAGCACTGAAGGCTGTTCAGGCCTGTCTGGATGACAGTCCGGTTCTGGACGAGAAGGGGCTGAAACTGGCACTCTGGATGCGAGAGCGGTATTTCTGCACTGTCTATGACTGTGTGAAAGCCATGCTGCCCTCCGGGCTGTATTTTGCCCTGCGCGACAGGGTGGTTCTCACCCCAGGCCTGGACGGAGATTATGCTCTGAGCTGTCTGGAAAATCATCGCAACGCCCATACTCTGATAGAGCTTCTGCTCAACTGGGGTGGGTGCGGTGACATGGAGCAGATTCGTCACGCCTTCGGAACAAAAGACCCCAACCCCGCCATCCGAATGCTCATTGAGATGGGATTTGCCTCCCTTGAAACAAACACGCAGCGGGGCATAGGGGATAAGACCGAGAAATTGGCCGTCCTTGCCATCCCGGCAGAGGATGCCATGGCCATCGTTACCCCCAAACGCAAACAGGCACCGCTGAGATATTCGGTGACCGAAATGCTTTGTACATTGGGAGCAGCCGGGGCCAAGGAACTGTGCTATTTCACCGGCGCATCCATGAATACCATCAAATCTCTGGAAAAGAGCGGTATTCTGACCCTTGAGAAGCAGGAAGTCTTTCGCCGTCCCGCCGTGGCTGATGT
>JAZQVX010000057.1:0-1808 GCA_045632045.1 Lawsonibacter sp. | reverse complement strand
AGAATATAAGTATCTGCGTCAGGATGTTCTGGAGCTGATTGCTGAGAAGCTGGGCATTGGTGTGGCCAAGGTCTACAGCGTGGCCACCTTCTATGAGAATTTTTCTCTGGAAGCCAAGGGCAAGTACATCATCAAGGTCTGTGACGGCACTGCCTGCCATGTGCGCAAGTCGCAGCCTATCTATAACGCTATTCGGGAGCATCTGGGGCTGAAGGGCAAGGAGAAGACCTCTGCCAATGGGCTGTTTACGCTGGAAACCGTGGCCTGTCTGGGTGCCTGCGGGCTGGCTCCCGTGGTCACCGTCAACGATCAGGTCCACTCCAAGATGACTCCTGAGTCCATGGTCGCCCTGCTGGAGCAGCTGGAGAAGGAGGAAATGGAAAATGGCTAAGAAAATGAACCGCGAAACGCTGGGTGTGCGCCGTTTTTATGCAAAAAACGCCCTGAAGGCTCAGAAACGCCAGATCCTGATCTGTGCCGGTACCGGCTGTATTGCCGGCGGCTCTCTGGGTATCTATGATTATATGAAAGAGGAGTGCGCCCGCCGCGGTCTGGATGTCCGTATGGGGCTGATGCACGAGGGAAAGGAACTGCAGATCGTGGACGGCGATGATGTGGCCCTGAAGAAGAGCGGCTGCCACGGCTTTTGCGAGATGGGTCCCCTGGTCCAGATCGAGCCCGAGGGCATCCTCTACACCCATGTCCAGCTCTCCGACTGCGATGAGATCATCGAGAAGACTCTGCTGGGCGGCGAGGTGGTGGAGCGCCTGCTGTATCAGCTCAACGGCGTTTCCTTCGCCAAGCACGACGACATCCCCTTCTACCACAAGCAGCACCGTGTGGTGCTGGCCAACTGCGGCACCACCGATGCGGAGGATCTGGACGAGTATCTGGCCCGTGATGGCTATGTGGCCTTTGAGAAGGCCCTGTTCGACATGACCGATGAGGCCGTCTGCAAGGAGATCCTGGACTCCGGTCTGCGCGGCCGCGGCGGCGGCGGTTTCCCTGCCGGGCGTAAGTGGGACAGCGTGCGCAAGCAGCCCGGGGGCAAGAAGTATGTGGTCTGCAACGGTGACGAGGGCGACCCCGGCGCATTTATGGACCGCTCCATCATGGAGGGCAACCCCCATTCCATCATCGAGGGTATGCTCATCGCGGGCGTGGCCGCCGGCAGTGACGAGGGTTATATCTATGTCCGCGCCGAGTATCCTCTGGCCGTTACCCGCCTGAAGACCGCCATTGCCAAGGCTGAGGCGATGGGTCTGCTGGGCGATCACATTCTGGGCACCGATTTCTCCTTCCACCTGAACATCAACCGCGGTGCCGGTGCCTTCGTCTGTGGCGAGGGCTCCGCTCTGACTGCCTCCATCGAGGGCAACCGCGGTATGCCCCGTGTCAAGCCTCCCCGCACCGTGGAGAAGGGTCTGTGGGCCCGCCCCACCGTGCTGAATAATGTGGAGACCTTCTCCGCTGTTCCCCTCATCATCCGCAACGGCGCCGGGTGGTTTAAGTCCATCGGCACCGAGAAGAGCCCCGGTACCAAGGCCTTCGCCCTGACCGGCAATGTGGTCAACACCGGCCTGATCGAGGTTCCCATGGGTTCCACCCTCCGCCAGGTCATCTTCGACATCGGCGGCGGCATCAAGGACGGCAAGAAGTTCAAGGCCGTTCAGATCGGCGGCCCCTCCGGCGGCTGTCTGACCGAGGAGCATCTGGATCTGCCCATGGACTTCGACTCCCTGAAAAAGGTGGGCGCTATGATCGGCTCCGGTGGTCTGGTGGTCATGGATGAGGACACCTGTATGGTG
>JAZQVX010000056.1:0-13333 GCA_045632045.1 Lawsonibacter sp. | reverse complement strand
GAAATCCACGGTGCGCAAGCTCTTCATGCCCCGCTGCATGGCGTACAGGTTGCTGGTGAGGATGTCACCCAGTTCACGCAGACGCTCGCGATCCAGCGTGGCCAGCAGCTCCTTTTCCTGATTGGCGATCTTTCTGGCGGTACGGTCCCGGGCACTGGTAACGGTGCGGATGAGATCCTGACCCTTCTGGCGCACCCGCTCCTGTGTCTCCCGCAGCTCATAGAAATCGTCCAGCAACTGCGAGAAACTCTCGTAAGGGGAGAGAGAAGCAGCGGTTCCATACTGTTCTACACCAAAGAATGTAAAGTCTTTTGGCTTGTCATCAATGGAAATCAGATGGGGAGCGAAATTTCCGGAGTTGACCTGAGAGATCAGCTTTTCCAGCTCGTCAAGCAGTCTGCCGCGGCCCTCCTCGCCCATGAGGTGAAGGCGGGCGTCGGTGCTGCCGCCGGAGCGGTGGGCCAGCTCCCGGCAAACCAGAGGGGACAGACCACCGAAGGTGTCCAGCAGCCACTGATCGGCCTGTGCCTGTTCGGGGGCCAGTGCCAGACGGCGCTCCAGTTCCTCCCGGTCGAGGACGGTGGGATCCAGTTTTTCCTGTGTGGGGGGGAGGTGGTAGATCAGTCCGGGCAGAACCTGCCGCTTCTCCGACATCTCATAATCCACCCGGCGCAGACAGTCGATGATGCGCCCCTCCGCGTCCACCAGAATGAGGTTGGAGTGGCGGCCCATGGTTTCCAGAATGACTTTGCGCTCCACCCGGTCCCCCAGTTCGTCCATGGCCTCCAGACGGAGGATGACCACGCGCTCCAGAGGGGGCTGGGTCACATCGAGAATGCGCCCGCCGGTGAGATGCTTGCGGAGCAGCATACAGAACATGGGGGGGACATCGGGGTTTTCACGGGTGAGGGTGGTCAGCTGTGCTCTGGGATGGGCGGGGTTGGCCGACATCAGAAGCTTGCAGTTTCCACCGGGAGTGCGCAGGGCAAAGATGACTTCATCCCTGCCGGGCTGGTGGATCTTGTCGATCTTCGCCCCGGTGAGCGCGGTATTCAGTTCCCGAACCAGACCGGACAGACACAGTGCGTCCAAAGGCATGGAAAGTCACCTCACTTTACATCTTCTTCGCCGCTCATCATCAGCTCGAACAGCTCGTTGAGCCGCTGGGTATTGCCCTGCAGGTAGAGATAACCGAACAGAGCCTCCAGACCGGTGGCGGTCTGATACTCGCCCCGGGTAGCGGCCTTGGGGACGGAGTGGGGAGCGGTGTTGCGGCCCCGGCGGAAAACATCCTGCTCCTCGGAAGTCAGGATGGGCTCGATGCGCTGGAAGCGGCGGGCCTGAGCGGGGGCGGCCACGAACTTGACGGTTGCCCGGTGCAGATCTTTTACCTTGGCCTTGCCGTGCAGACACAGCCAGGAGCGCACCATCAGTTCAAACACACCGTCGCCCAGATGGGCCAGTCCCAGAGTGGACAGATTCATAATGGTTTCTCTGTCGGCGCTGAGCTTAAAATAATCGGTCATAAATAAGACCTCCGAATCCAAAAAGGTGGGTACGCGGCGAAAGTTTTGCCGCAGCAGCCAATATCATACCACAATTTCTCCCCGATGGCAAGGCGAGGAAGTCCTTGCCTTTGGGCGGAAAAGTTGGTAAACTGTTTGGGATAAGATTTCATGGGAGGGAGAGGCCGACATGCGAAAACTTGCTGCCTTTTCCTTCTGCTTTGCCGCCGCTGTCTTTCTGTGCAGTTATCTGCTCCCGGCGCAGCTGTGGTTAGGGGTGGGAGCCCTCTGTGCGGTTCTGTTTGGTTGCTCACTGTTTCTGTTCAGAGGGCGCCGGCGCACCCTGACCGCCATCCTGTGCGCGGGACTGTGTCTGGGCTTTTGCTGGACGGCAGTCTATGACCGGATTTTCCTCGAGCCCGCCCGGACGCTGGACGATACCACCATCCGCCTTACCGCCACCGTGCTGGACTATCCCAGACAGCGTGACTATGGCTGGCAGGTATCTGCCCGGATGAAAACCGAGCGGGGAATTGGCATCGACCTTGTCCTCTACACCGATGAGCAGGGTGCCGATCTGCGCCCGGGGGATGTGATCGAGTCTGTCACCCACCTGACACTGGGGAGTCAATCCTCGGCGGGGGAAGAGATCACCTATTATACCGCCAAGGGCATCTTTCTCTGGGGCAAATGCTACGGACTTCTGAGGCTTGACCGCCCGGAACATATTTCGCCCCGGTTCTGGAGCGCCTGTCTGGCTCAGCGGCTGAAAGATGGCATCGACGCCGCCTTCCCGGAGCATTCTGCCGCCCTTGTCCGCGCCATCGTCACCGGAAGCCGGGAGAAACTCACCGATGAATTTACCAGCTCTCTGGAGCGCACCGGCCTGTCCCACACTGTTGCCGTGTCGGGTATGCACCTGTCCTGTTTTGCGGGGATCTTAGCCCTGCTGTTGGGTCGGGGAAAACGAAGCGCCGCCGTCATCATCGGGTGGGCGCTGCTCTTTGCGGGGGTGGCGGGCAATACGCCCTCCGTCACCAGAGCGGCGGTGATGATCCTGCTGCTGCACATCGCGCCCCTGCTGAAGCGGGAACGGGACGATTTTACCGCCCTTGGTTTTGCGCTGATGCTTCTGCTCATCCAGAACCCCTATGCCGCCGCCCATGTGGGGCTCCAACTCTCCTTCGGCGCTGTGGCGGGCATTCTTCTGGTTGCCAATCCCATACAGAAAAAGCTTTGTGAAGTTCTTTGCCTTAACGCTGATCGCACCGATCGCGGCGTAAAATTCCGGCTCAAACAGCTGGGACAGGGGGCGGTCGGTGTCCTGTGTGCCACGCTGGGCGCCATGGTGATCACCACGGGGATGACAGCCGTTCACTTTGGTCTGCTGTCCCTCATTTCGCCCCTGAGCAATCTGATGACCCTCTGGGCAGTGACGGGCATCTTTGCGGCCGGACTGCTCATCGGACTGCTGTCCCTCTGCCTTCCGGGACTTGCCCAAATACTCGCGATCCCCATTTCGTGGCTGGCGGAGTATGTGCAGTGGTGTACCGACTTCTTTGCTGACCTACCCTTTGCCTCGTTGAGTCTGGACAGTCCTTTTTATAAAGCGTGGCTGGTGCTGGTCTATGTGGTCATCATCGCCGCCTTTGCGGAGCGAAAAAAGCGCCGCCATATCCTGCCTGTCTGCTGTGTGGTCTGCGGGCTGTGTCTGAGCATCCTGTGTACCGCAAAATCCTTCCGCACCGGCTTGCTGTCCGTGACGGCGCTGGATGTGGGACAGGGGCAGTGTATCCTCCTCAACGATGAAGATACGGTGGTTATGGTGGACTGCGGCGGTGACGACTATGACGATGCCGGGGAACTGGCCTCCGATTATCTGAACGCTCGGGCGGTTTCCCGGCTGGATGCCCTTGTACTGACCCATTACCACGACGACCACGCGAACGGCGTTCTGCGTCTGCTGGATCGCATGTCTGTGGGATTGCTCGTACTGCCCGATGTGGAGGCGGACGACCCTCTGCGGCGGGAGATCATCGCCCTTGCCGCCGACAAGGGGATCGAGGTTATGTTTCTGCGCCAAAGCTGCGTAGTGGATTTCGGCGGTATCTCGTTGACCCTCTATCCTCCGCTGACCGATGATCCCGACGAGAACGAACGCGGGCTTGCCGTCGTGGCACAGGCCGGGGAGCGCCGCGCCCTCATCACCGGCGACATGGACGGCCTGACCGAGGGCAGACTCCTCTATTATGCCGATCTGCCCGAGGTGGATGTGTTGGTTGCGGGGCACCACGGCTCTGCAAACTCAACCACCAAGCAGCTGCTGGAGGCGGTGTCGCCCGAGAGGTGCATCATCAGCGTGGGACAGCATAACCGTTACGGACACCCTGCGGATGGGACGCTGAAGCGCCTGCAGGAAGCCAACTGCACCATATACCGCACCGACCAGAGCGGCACGGTGCGCATTACCTTCGACCATGAGGGAGGATAGCCTATGGCCCCCAAGACCAAGCCGGACAATGCCGGCTATACACAACTGAAAAAAGATCTCTCGGCCAAAACGCCGGGGCAGCTCTATATTTTCCACGGCGAGGAGACTTATCTGCGGGACTTTTACCTCAACAAGCTCCGCTCCCAGATCCTCACCGGGGGCATGGGTACCTTCAATCTCCATGAGATCTCCGCAAAGGAGATGTCCCCCCACGCACTGGAACAGGCGGTGGACTGTCTGCCCATGATGGCGGAGCGCACCCTCATCATGGTCACGGACTATGACCTGTTCAAAGCGGGGGAGAAGGACAGGGAGGAATACATCCGCCTGTTTTCCCAGCTTCCCGACTACTGCTGCATCGTATTCCTCTATGACCTCATCGACTATAAGGCCGATGCCCGCACCAAGCTGGCCGCCAGTCTGAAACAGCACGGCACCGTGGTCAACTTCGTCCGGCAGGAGCAGGGAGATCTGGTGGACTGGGTGCGCCGACGCTTCAAGGCGCTGGGAAAGGACATCGACTCCCGGCTGGCGCTGGAGCTGGTGTTCCTGTGCGGTGATCTGATGACCAACCTCATCAGCGAGATCGAGAAGATCGGTGCCTATTCCAAACAGCCCCACATTACCCGGGCCGACATTGAGGCCGTTGCCACCCCTCAGCTGGACGCCGTTGTGTTCCGCATGACCGATGCCATCGGTGAGGGCAACTTTGACAAGGCCGCCGCCGTTCTGGGTGAGCTCTATCAGATGCAGGAACCTCCCATCAAGATCATGTGGTCCCTGGGCCGCCAGATGCGGCAGATCTACTCGGCGCGTCTTGCCATGGAGCAGCGCCGTGGTGCGGGCTATGTGGCCTCTCTGTGGGGAATCAAGCCCTATCCCGCCGAAAAGCTGATGAACAGCGCCCGGCGGTTCTCCCTGTCCTGGTGCCGAAAGGCGGTCATCCGCTGTGCCCAGACTGACATGGCCATGAAATCCACCGGGCAGGATGCCCAGCAGCTTCTCACCACCCTGCTGCTGGAGCTGTCTGTCCCCGCATAAGGAGGAACCCACTTGCTTCGTATTCGGGAGGCCATCGTTGTCGAGGGCCGCTATGATAAAAATACCATCTCCCAGATTGTGGACACCCTGATTCTGGAAACAAACGGCTTCGGTCTGTTCAATGATCCCGAGCGCATGGCTTTGCTCCGCAGGGCCGCGGAGAAGCGGGGGATCATCGTCCTGACCGACTCTGACGGGGCGGGATTCGTCATCCGCAACCGCATCAAGGGTGCCGTTCCCAAGGAACTGGTCAAGCACGCCTATATCCCCGATGTTTACGGCAAGGAAAAGCGTAAGCGCAAACCCGGCAAGGAGGGCAAACTTGGTGTGGAGGGCATGCCCCCAAAGGTCATCGAGGATGTCCTGCGCCGTGCGGGAGCCACCTTCCTCGGGGAGGAAGCCAAAGCGGGCTCCGACCGCCCGCTGACCAAGGCCGATCTCTTTACTGCCGGTCTGACCGGGGGCGAGGGGAGTGCCGAGCGGCGCAAAGAGCTGCTCAAACAGCTTCAGCTGCCCGAACACATGAGTGCCAATGCCCTGCTGGCAGTCCTCAACGGCTGTTATTCTGCCGAAGAGGGACGAAAGATACTGAATATCCCCTGATGATGCAAAGCGCGCCGATTTTTCGGCGCTCTTTTTCTGTGATATGACAGATTTATCTCAACGGGTTCTGACCGCTTTCTTACCCGGGAGCGGCTATAATGAAGTCCACTTGAGAGGGGGGAGCATTGTGGTCATCTATGCCGATGTGCTGTTTCTCCTCAATGCCGTGGTGGACTATCTGCTTTTGCTGGTGTCTGCCCGGGCGGCAGGAGGGCCTTTGCGGCGTATGCGCTTTGCGCTGGGGGGAGTCATCGGCGGGGCATACGCTGTGGCTATCTTTCTGCCCGGCTTCTCCTTTCTGGGCAGAGGGCTCTATCCCGCCTTGTTCGGGGCGTGGATGGTGGTGACGGCCTATGGGATGACCCGGCTTCTGGTCAAGCAGACCCTTATTTTTCTGGCAGTGACCTGCGCGCTGGGGGGAGGAGTGCTTGCAATAGGGATGATGGACGGTACCGCCTTATCCCTTGGACGGAATGTGGTCTATTCGCTGCCTGATCTGAAGTTGGTCATGCTGTCGGCGGCGGGGTGCTTTGCCGTGTTACATTTTATTTCCCCGGTGCTGTGCCGCCATACCGCCGCGGAGGGGGAACTGCATCAGATCACCTTCGAATTGCTTGGTCACAGTCTGACTCTGACCGCCTTTTCTGACTCCGGCAACACCCTGTCAGACCCGGTTACAGGACGGAGGGTTCCTGTGGCCGAAGGTGCCTCCTTGGGGGAGCTATTTCCGCCGGGATTTGTCCCGACTCCCGCAGATCTGCTCGATCCGCCCGGTGGATTGGAACGGTTGAACAGGGGGACTATGCAGGGGCGGTTCCGCCTGCTGCCCTATCGGGCGGTAGGAGTGGAGCGGGGCTTTCTGCTGGGTGTCAGAATGGATGCGGTGACGGCGAAAGGGGAGCGGGCAACAGGGGTGCTGGTGGCTCTGTCGCCCACCCCGGTGTCCGACGGCGGCGGGTATCATGTCCTGACAGGAGGAGATTGAAATGCGACATATTCTATCCCGCATCCGTGTGTGGGTGCGCAGTATTCTGTACCGGCTGGATCTGTATGCCCCGGATAAAGTGATGTATATCGGTGGGGGAGACAGTCTGCCGCCACCGCCCACCCGGGAGGAGGAACTGGCCCTGCTGACCGCTATGGAGGGGGGAGATCCCTCGGCGAGGGGAGCACTCATCGAGCGAAATCTCCGCCTTGTGGTCTACATCGCCCGACGATTTGACAACACAGGGGTCAATGTGGAGGATCTCATCTCCATCGGCACCATCGGTCTGATCAAGGCGGTGGAAACATTCCGCATGGACAAGGGAATCAAGCTGGCGACCTACTCCTCCCGGTGCATCGAGAACGAAATTCTGATGCACCTGCGAAAAATTGCCAACCAGAAAACGGAGCTGTCCTTCGACGAACCGCTGAACACCGACTGGGACGGCAACGAACTGCTCCTGTCCGATGTGCTGGGCACCGACGGTGATCTGGTCATGCGTCCCATTGAAGCTGAGGTGGATAGACAGCTGCTCCACCAGTCCATCGCCCGTCTGGAGGAGCGGGAGCGGCAGATCATCACCATGCGCTACGGACTGGACGGAAGACCGGAACGCACCCAGAAAGAGGTGGCCGAGCTCATGGGCATCTCCCAGTCCTATATCTCCCGGTTGGAAAAGCGGATCATTTCCCGACTGAAAAAAGAGATTCTGAAGATGTTGAGTGTATGAAAAAAGCACGGCAGAGATGCCGTGCTTTTTGTTATAAGATCTGGCGGAACAGTCCGTGGTCGGTGCAGTACCAGTACAGGAAACCGCGCCCACGCCGGGGCAGCCGCACCTGAAAATCCCACTCGGGCCACTGGCGCACAAGGGTGACACGCTCGGCTGCCACAAGGGCGGCGAACATAAGACTGTGTCCTTTCTCCATGGGGTGGGAGGAGGACAGGAACCACTCCCCATCGATCTCTTCGATGGTCAGGGTATGGGCCTCGTCGGGCTTTTGGTGGGGAAGAGGCTCCAGCACCCGGCCACAGCAGGACAGGGAGGGAGAACCGGAAGCTGTGATGAGATTTCCGCACTGAGGGCAGACATAAAATTTCAGATTTTTCATATTTCCTCCGTTTTGACTCTGCTCGGGGAGCTGACCTGAGAGCAGATCCTCCATAGGCACACCCAGCGTGGCCGCGAGTTCAGGCAGCACCGACAGATCGGGACAACCCTGTCCGCATTCCCACTTGGATACGGTTTTGCCGCTCAATCCCAGTTGTTTGGCAAGCTCCTGCTGTGTTATATTTTTCTGACGGCGCAGAGATCGTACCAGATTGCCGATTTTTACCTGATCCATGGTGACACCTCATTTCGGGAAAATTATATCATATCAACAGGAAAAATCCAATCCACGAACCGCAGAGTTCACCGGTGCGGGGAAGGGGGAGCGCCAGTGTCCCTGCCTTGACAAAGGATAGCGGAGCGGGTAAACTGAACTGTAACGCAATACGCTGATGAAAGAGAGCGGTCTGCATGAAACGAAACGAAAAAGTCTCCACGGCGGTCATTCGTCGTCTGCCGCGATATTATCGCCACCTGTCCGAACTGGAGAGCTCCGGTGTGGTGCGCATCTCCTCCAATGCTCTTGGCAGGATCATGGGGCTGACCGCCTCTCAGATCCGTCAGGATCTGTTCTGTTTCGGCGAATTCGGCCAGCAGGGCTATGGCTATAAGGTGGAGAGTCTGAAGGAAGAGATCGGCGAGATCCTCGGTATCAACCGGGGCCACACCCTTGTGGTACTGGGCGCCGGTAACCTTGGCCGCGCCATCATTGAAAACTTCCGCTTTTCCGGCAACGGATTTCGGGTTCTGGCGGCCTTCGATGTCCGTGAGGGCGTGGTTGGCTCCAATATTGCCGGTATCCCGGTCTATCATGCTGACCAGCTGGAGGAGTTTCTGAAGGAGAATCCTGTCAGCGTGGGTATGCTTACCGTCCCCATCAGTGCCGCCCAGGAAATGGGCGACCGCCTTGCCGCCGCCGGCGTTCGGGGCATCTGGAACTTCACCAATTATGAGATCACCACCCCTTCTGAGGATGTGGTGGTGGAATCGGTTCATTTTTCTGACAGTCTGCTGACACTCAGCTATCTCATCTCCCAGCGGGAGGCACATTCAGAGGAGGATCCTTCGTGAAAAGAAACTTTGTCGCGCTCATGTGTGCCGGCGCCCTTGCGGTCAGTCTGATCTGCGGCGTATATGCCCTGACCGGGGAGGAGAGCCTCGTTTCTCTGACTCATCTGACCGATGTGTTTATCCCCGATGCTGTGGAGCAGGGAGTTGGGCAGGTGGAGGAGGATCTGGGCAAGACCTACGACAAGGCGCTGGACGATCTGAAGGATGCCCATAAGGACCTGTTGAAGGAGGCCACAGGCTCCGAGGATCCTTACAGTGCCGTTCTCTCCCCGAAAGAGTTCTCCGCGGGTGATCTGATCACCCTTGAGATGGGGGCGGGTGTATTCCACTACGCCGGTTCCGCCCGGGTCAGCCATGACGGTGCCTTCATCGACATTACCGATGGTGTGGAGATCCCCAGCGGCAGCGAACTGACTGCCGGTCACCGCTATCTGGTGGGCGAGGACACCATCGCCGATGTTCTTGTCCGCTCCGGCGCGGCGCAGATCGGTCTGCAGAGCGGCTATTTCGTGGAGGACGGGGAGGAGGATCCCACCCCCTTCTACGATGTCTGCGTGGACGACTGGTACTACGATGCCGTGGCCTATGTCTATGATGCCGGCATTTTCACCGGTACCGCCGATACCCAGTTCAGCCCCCATTTGACCATGGATCGCTCCATGCTCATGACCGGCTTCTACCGTCTGGCCGACTCTCCCCAGCGGGAGCTGGAGCAGGCCACCGCCACCTTTAGTGATGTGCCCGAATCTGCGTGGTACTATCAATTTGTCCGATGGGCCGCAACGCAGGAGATCACTGCCGGCATCGGTGACAACAAGTTTGGCCCCGCCGTCCAGCTCACCCGGGAGCAGGTGGTCACGCTGCTGTACTCCTTCGCTACCCGCTATATGGGCATGACACTAAACGGCCGTGCCGATGTGACCGGCTATTCCGACTATGAAAAGTCCAGCGAGTGGGCACGGGATGCGCTGGCCTGGGCCGTGCATTATGAAATTCTGGACGAGAGCTGGGCAGGGGAGAACACTCTGGGCGGCCATCAGTATGCCGACCGCGCCGAAGTTTCCGCCATGCTTGCGGCCTTCGCCGAAAAAATCCTCTGACCCTTTCGCACCACCCGGTACCCGCCGCATATCATGGGAATGAGAGGGGCCAACAAAGCCCTCTCGAATCTTTCATAAATTTGCGGGAGGTACTCATTATGGGGTGCTGGAACAACAATGGCGGCGGCTGTCTGTGGATCATCATTCTGATCATCATCCTGTTCTGCTGCTGCGGCAATAACGGCGGCAACTGGGGCGGCTGTGGCTGCGGCGGTAACGGCTGCGGTTGCGGCGGCAACAGCTGCGGCTGCTGAAAATATGGCTCAAAAGGGGCACGGACGAAAGTCCGTGCCCCTTTTTTGCGTTCGTAAAATAATACAAGTCAGGATGATTTTGTTGCGGTTTTGCACAAAAGAAAACTTGCATTTTCGGCAAAAAAGGTGTATCATATTCACCAAGAGCAGGACCGGCGGCTTCATACCTTTAAACAAAGAATTGAGGCCGGCGGGTTTTGTCGTGTACCAGTTGACTTCTATATCCGGGCACTGACCGCCTGGCAAAGTCTTTTGGGATGCCTGTCCTCTGCCGGTTGAGAGTCGGCAGGGAAGAGGAAGACAAAGAACTGTATTCAAGCGATTTGCTTTAGGGAGGTCGAAATTTGAATGGGTAAATTTCTCAAGCGTTCCGCACAGGGTGCGGGAGTCCCTCACGAGAAGCGGACTTCCAACCTTGAGACGGTAGTGATGCCGCTGCCGTCCAAAATCGTCCTGTCCATGAACCAGCACATTGGTGCCCCCGCAGCTCCCGCTGTGAAGAAGGGTGACCAGGTGTATGTGGGCAGCGTGGTCGGCAAGGCCGGCGGTTTTGTCTCCGCGGACATCCACTCCGGTGTTTCCGGCACCGTCGACGGCATCGTCACCATCACCGCACCCAACGGTGCACCCCAGACCTGCGTGGTCATCATCCCCGACGGCGAGCAGAAGGTCGATCCCGCCGTCAAGGCCCCTGAGGTCACTGATCTGAAGTCCTTCCAGGACGCCGTCCGCGCCAGCGGTCTGGTCGGTCTGGGCGGCGCCGGTTTCCCCGCTGCTGTGAAGCTGGCTCCCAAGAACATGGACGAGATCGATACTCTGGTCATCAACGCCGCCGAGTGTGAGCCTTACATCACCTCCGACAACCGTTGCATGCTGGAGGACACTCACTTCATCCTGAGCGGCATCAAGGCCGTCATGAAGTACCTGGAGATCCCCAAGTGCATCATCGGCATCGAGGGCAACAAGCCCGAGGCTATTGCCAAGATGAAGGACGCCATCGACGCCCCCGGTATCGAGGTCAAGACTCTGCCTTGCCGTTACCCCCAGGGCGCTGAGAAGGTTCTGATCGAGAACTGCACCGGCCGTGAAGTTCCCTTCCCCGGTCTGCCCTCCGATGTGGGCGTCATCGTCATGAATGTCACCTCCGTTGCCTTCGTCGGCAAGTATCTGGAGACCGGCATGCCCCTGATCACCAAGCGCCTGACTGTCGACGGCGACATCGTCAAGGAGCCCAAGAATGTCGAGGTCGTCATCGGTACCCCCGTTGAGGAGCTGCTGGAGTTCTGCGGCGGTCTGACCGAGGAGCCCGGCAAGGTTCTGTACGGCGGCCCCATGATGGGTAACTGCCTGGCTGATCTGTCTCAGCCCATCCTGAAGAACAACAACGCCATCCTGGCCTTCTCCAAGAAGATGGCCACCCTGCCCAAGGCTACCAACTGCATCCACTGCGGCCGCTGCACCAACGCATGCCCCCTGGGTCTGTCCGCCAAGGAGATCGTTGAGGCTTATGAGAAGGGTAATGTGGAGCTGCTGCAGGAGCTCAACGCCGACCTGTGCATGAGCTGCGGCACCTGTTCCTTCGTTTGCCCCGCCAAGCGTCCTCTGGCTCCCTCCATCGCTCTGGCTAAGATCATGATGAAGAATGGAGGTAAGAAGTAATGGCAAATAAGCTGATCGTTACTGCTGCGCCCCATATCACCAGCGCAGACAGCACCCAGAAGATCATGCAGCGCGTCTGCCTGGCTCTGGTTCCCACTCTGATCGTCGCCACTGTGTGGTACGGCATCAGCGCTCTGATCCTGACCGCTGTTACTGTCGCCGCCTGTGTCCTGTTTGAGATGGGTTACTGCAAGCTGGTCGGCCGTGAGAATCCCACCGGTGATTTCTCCGCCGTCGTTACCGGCCTGCTGCTGGCCTTCAACATGCCCGCCGGCCTGCCCTGGTGGATGGCCATTGTGGGCTCTTTCGTGGCTATCGTCGTCGTCAAGCAGCTGTTTGGCGGCATGGGCTACAACTTCGCCAACCCCGCTATCGTTGGCCGTATCGCCATGGCTCTGGGCTACACCGGCGCCATGACCACCTATGTGTTCCCCAACAACGGCATCGACGCTCTGGCTTCCGCCACTCCTCTGGGTGTGGCCGCTGAGGTCGGTTCTGCCGGCTACATGACTCTGCTGATCGGCAAGCATGGCGGCGTTCTGGGTGAGACCTGCGCCATCACCATCCTGCTGGGCGGCCTGTACCTGATCTGGACCAAGGTCATCAGCCCTGTCATCCCCGTTACTTACCTGGCCACTGCCGCCGTGCTGAGCGTCTGCTTCGGCATGGATCCCATCTATCAGCTGCTGTCCGGCGGTCTGATGCTGGGTGCTTTCTTCATGGCCACCGACTATGTCACCTCTCCCACCACCGATAAGGGTAAGGTCGTCTTTGGTATCGGCCTGGGTCTGATCACCATGCTGATCCGCCGCTTCGGCACCATGAACGAGGGCGTGTCCTTCGCCATTCTGCTGATGAACCTGGTCGTTCCCTACATCGATGTTCTGACCCGTCAGGACAAGCTGGGCATTGCCAAGGTCAAAAAGGGAGGTGCAGCCAAGTGAGCAACTGGAATAAGATCTTTAAGCCCATCGTGGTGCTGTGCGCCATCTGCATCGTCATCACCGGCGCTCTGGCCGCCACCAACGGTGTGACTGCCCCCATCATTGAGGCTGCTACCATCGCCGCTCAGAACGCTGCCCGTCAGGAGCTGGCTCCCGAGGCCACTTCCTTCGAGCAGATCCAGGGCGTTTCCGTGGAGAATGTTTCCGACATCTATGTGGGCGACAACGGCGAGGCCGTTATCACCTGCCACGGTAAGGGCTACGGCGGCAACATCACCGTCATGGTCGCCTTCACCACTGAGGGTACCATCAAGCAGATCAAGATCACCGAGCAGGCTGAGACCGCCGGTCTGGGTTCCAAGATCCAGTCTGAGGCCTCCTTCGCCGACAGCTTCGCTGGTCTGCCCGCTGAGGACTTCACCGTCAGCGACATCGCCGCTATCTCCGGCGCCACCATCTCCAGCAAGGCCGTCACCGCAGCCGTCAACGCTGCCATCGACGCCTATGCTCTGATTCCTTGAAAGGCAGGTGAGCTAAGATGAGTAACAACAAGATGAAAATTCTGACCA
>JAZQVX010000055.1:0-2970 GCA_045632045.1 Lawsonibacter sp. | reverse complement strand
CCCGACTCAACGGGGCGTCGAGGACGCCGCGAAACACATACTATCTCCTTTGCAATCATAAATCAGACAAAGGTCGCGATATAACATGAAAGTTGAACGCAAGTGTAAAATCATCTCCAAGGAGCTGCTGGGCGACGCCGTGTTTATGGTCCTGAGCGTGGACGACATGGTTCGCAAGACCTGCAAGGGCCCCGGTCAGTTCGTCCATATCAAGTGCGGCGAGGGTCTGCTGCTGCGCCGCCCCATCTCCATCAGCAGCTATATGCCCGGTATGCCCGACGACCTGATCTCCATCGTCTTTGAGGTTCGCGGCGAGGGCACCCAGTGGGTGTCCGAGCGTCAGGAGGGCGAGGATCTGGATGTGCTGGGCTTTGCCGGCAACGGCTTCCCCATCGCTCCCAAGCACCGCTGCCTGCTGGTCGGCGGCGGCATCGGCATCCCCCCCCTGCGTGGCTGCGCCCAGTACACCATGGGCAAGTCCACCGCCATTCTGGCCGGCCGCAACGCCGACAAGATCATCCTGAAGAACTGCTTCGAGGAGGAGTGCGCCAAGGTCATGGTGGCCACCGATGACGGTTCCATGGGCTATCACGGCTTCGCCGACGCTCTGGTTCGTCAGGAGCTGGAGCAGGACAGCAATTACGACTATGTTCTGGCCTGCGGCCCCAAGCCCATGCTGCGCAACATCGCCAAGGTCGCCGAGGAGTTCGGCGTCCCCTGTCTGGTCTCCATGGAGGAGCGTATGGGCTGCGGCGTGGGCGCCTGTCTGGTCTGTGCCTGTGATATGAACGACGGCACCCGCAAGCATGTCTGCAAGGACGGCCCCGTGTTTGATTCCAAGGAGGTGGACTGGAATGCCTGATATGAAAGTCAATCTGGCCGGTGTTGAGCTGAAAAACCCCATCGTGGTGGCCTCCGGCACCTTCGGCTTCGGCCGCGAGTATGCACAGTTTTATGATCTGGGCGAGCTGGGCGGCATCTGCGCCAAGGGTCTGACCCTGCACCGCCGCGAGGGCAACCCCGCCCCCCGTATCGCCGAGACTCCCATGGGCATCCTGAACTCCGTCGGTCTGCAGAATCCCGGTGTGGGCGCCTTCATCGAGCATGAGCTGCCCTTCATGCGCCAGTACGACACCAAGGTCATCGCCAACATCTCCGGCAACACCCCCGAGGAGTACGGCATCATGTGCGAGAAGCTCTCCGAGGCCGGCGTTGACATGATCGAGGTCAACATCTCCTGCCCCAATGTCAAGGCAGGCGGTCTGGCCTACGGCACCCGCCCCGAGCTGGCCGCCGAGGTCACCGAGATGGCCAAGAAGCATTCCACCGTCCCCGTGATGGTGAAGCTGTCCCCCAATGTCACCGACATCACCGAGATCGCCCGCGCCGTTGAGGCCGCCGGTGCCGACGCTCTGTCTTTGATCAACACCCTGCGCGGCATGCGCATCGACATCAACACCCGCCGCCCCGTTCTGAAGATGAACACCGGCGGCATGTCCGGCCCCGCTGTCCTGCCCGTGGCCGTGCGCATGGTGTGGGAGGTCGCCAACGCTGTCAAGGTGCCCATTCTGGGTATGGGCGGCGTGTCCAAGGGCGAGGATGCCGCCCAGATGATGCTGGCCGGCGCCACCGCCGTCGCTGTGGGCACCGCCTGCATCGCCGATCCCTTCGCTCCCATCGCCGTCCGTAAGGGTCTGGAAGCCATCTGCGACAAGCAGGGTCTGGCCTCCGTTGCCGAGCTGACCGGCGGCGTGAAGCCCTGGTAAAATTCAGATATGAGATAAACAGATATGAGATATGAGATGGGGCGATCTTTTCTCCGTCTTAATATCTCATATCTCTTATCTCCTATCTCATATCTCAAAAGGACTGATCCTATGACCACCATCTATCTCGTCCGTCATGCCGAGGCAGAGGGCAACCTCTACCGCCGCATCCACGGACGATACAACGCACTCATCACCGAAAACGGTTATCTGCAGATCGCCGCGCTGGAAAAGCGCTTTGAGAACATCCACATCGACGCGGTGTACTCCAGCGACCTGTTCCGCACCATGACCACCGCCGGGGCCGTCTATCAGCCCAAGGGGCTGGAACTGCATACCGACCCCCGGCTTCAGGAGATCTTCATGGGCGACTGGGAGGACCGTCCCTGGGGTGAGGTGCGTCATTTCACCCCCGATGAACTCAACCGCTTCAACGCCACCGATCCCACCTGGCGCGCCCCCAACGGCGAAAATCTGGCCGAGGTGGGCGAGCGTCTGGAGCAGGCCATCCGGGACATCGCCGCCCGCCACGACGGACAGACCGTGGCCATCTTCTCCCACGGCACCGCCATTCGCCAGTTCACCGCCAACGCCCGCCACCTCCTGCCCGAACAGTGGAAGGAGCTGGGCCACAGCGACAACACCGCCGTCACCAAGCTGACCTTCGACGGCAGCGAATTCCATGTGGAATATGAGGGCGACGCCTCCCATCTGGACGAGTCCATCTCCACCCTTGCCCGCCAGAACTGGTGGCGCAAGGACGGCAAGCAGTCCCCCGATGTCAACCTCTGGTACCGCCCCATCGACTGGGCCACCGAGCGCGATCTCTATCTGAACGCCCGCCGGGACGCATGGGTCAACACCCATGTCAACGGCCCGGAGTTCATTGCCGAGGGATTTCTGGCCGATGCCGAGAAACACCTGTCCCAGACCCCCTGGGGCGTGACCGTCGCCATGCAGTGCGACCAGTACGCCGGCCTCATCCAGCTGGACGAGGAGCGTTACAGCGAGGACAACTCCGGCTACATTCCCTTCTATTACATGGCTCCCGACCCCCGCGGCACCAATCTGGCTGTTCAGATGCTGGGACACGCCGTGTCCCACTTCCGGGCGCTGGGCCGGGACAAGATCCGTCTGCGCTGCGCTCCCTATAACGAGCGGGCCCAGCATTTCTATCACAAATACGGCTTTTCCAAAATCGGCG
>JAZQVX010000054.1:0-17384 GCA_045632045.1 Lawsonibacter sp. | reverse complement strand
ACCTTCTCCATAGCCTCGGCGATCAGCTTGCCGATGGTCTCGTCGCCGGAGGAGATGGCGCCGACGCGGGCGATATCCTCGGTGCCGTTGACCTTCTGGCTGTTGGACTTGATGCACTCGATGGCGGCGGTGGTAGCCTTGGCGATGCCCTTCTTCATGACCATGGGGTTGGCACCGGCGGCCAGGTTCTTCAGACCCTCGCGGATGATGGCCTGAGCCAGCAGAGTGGCGGTGGTGGTACCGTCGCCGGCCACATCGTTGGTCTTGGTGGAAACTTCCTTCACCAGCTGAGCGCCCATGTTCTCAAAGGGATCCTCCAGCTCGATCTCCTTGGCGATGGTAACACCGTCGTTGGTGATCAGGGGAGCGCCGAACTTCTTATCCAGCACCACATTGCGGCCCTTGGGACCCATGGTGATCTTCACGGTGTCAGCCAGCTGGTTGACGCCCTTCTCGAGAGCCTTGCGGGCATCCTCACCGTAGCAAATGATCTTAGCCATAATAAATTACCTCCAAAAAATCAGGTAGGGGGCGGTCTCTGTGCCGCCCCGCGGTGTAATCCGGAAAACGGGCCGGCGCGGAGACCGGCCCCTACAATTTTACTCGACGATAGCCAGGATGTCGTTCTGATTGACGATGGTCAGCTCCTCGCCGTCGATCTTAACCTGAGTGCCGGCGTACTTGCTGATGATGACCTTATCGCCCACCTGAACGGTCATGACGATCTCCTTGCCGTCCACCATGCCGCCGGGGCCAACAGCCAGAACCTCAGCGATCTCGGGCTTCTCCTTGGAAGCGCCGGTCAGGATGATGCCGCCCTTGGTGGTCTCTTCGGCCTCAACCATCTTGATGATGACACGGTCAGCCAGAGGCTTGAGTTTCATAATAACTTCCTCCTTATATTTGAAAAAAAGATTTAACAACATTTATCTTCGGTGTCGCCGCCGTCCCCATCGGGTCGCGGCCTCCGGTTTTAGCACTCCAACACAGGGAGTGCCAATCACAAGTTAGATAATACCTCTTGACCAGAAAAAAATCAACCCCTATTTTCTCCAAACAGAGGTTGATTTTCCGATTATTTACCTTTTGTTCACAAACTTTTCGACAGAGTGCTAATTTTACACGCCGTCGGTCCCGGTCAGATGGTAGATACCGCCCAGAATACAGCAGCCGGTGACCACCGCGCCGTCATAGTCCAGCCCCTCGGGGGTGTCGGTGGGCTTGTGATATTCGGGCGGGATGGTGGGGCGTCCCTTCTCATTCAGGTGCCGCCAGCTCACATTGACCGCGTCGATGCCCCCCTCATGGAAGCTGACATGGTCACTGTTGCCCAGAATGTGTTCCACGGTTTCCCCCTGATAATAGTGGGCAAAGGCCCAGCTGAAGGAATCGGTAGCCGCATTGGACACCCATTCCAGATAGCCGCTATCCAGATAGCCCTCCTCCCGGCGTCCGCCCAGCGCTCCCGTGATCAAAACCGCATCGGGCGCAGGTTTGGCCGAGGTATTCTCCATATTATATGCGGCGATGTGCCGCTGATTTTCCTCCGTGGTCAGCCCCTGCACATAGTCGGTGGCACCGTGATAGCCGTTCTCCTCCGAGCCCAGAAACAGCAGACGAACCTGTCCATCCAGATCCTCCCGCTCCGTACCCAGATACCGTGCCAATTCCAGCAAAGTCGCCACCGAAGCCGTGTTGTCCCGGGCACCGGGGGTCGTCCCCACCGTATCATAGTGGGCCATGATGCAGAAAATGGGGCCCTCGCTGTTGGGATTGCAGGTGGCAATCAGATTTTCGCTGAATACACCCGGGTACCCCTCAAAGGAGGTGCGCTCCAGCGTACCCTGTTCCTCCGAAAAGCCCATTCCCTCCAGCTGCTCCTGCAGCCAGTTGCAGGCCTCCGTTTCCTTCTCCGTTCCCGCCACCCGAGGGCCGATCACATTGCACATGTACTCCGTGTCCCCCCGGATGCGGTCGGCATCCAGGGGATAGGGGTGGGTCACAGCGGGCTGAGGGGCGCAGCCTGCCAGCAGGAGAACCGCCGTCAAAGCGGCCAGAACAGTTCTTTTTTTCATCTGCGCTCCCCTTTCACGCCGTAGTCGGCGCAGGCGGGATAAAAGAAATTCAGCTTCTTTTCGGACAGGCGCACGGTGAACTCCCGCCCGGGAACCACCTCGCCGTCCACCACGGTGACATTATCTCCTTCAGCGGTAAAACTGACCTCCTGTCCCCTTCTGGCCCAGATGAGGTCGGGGTAGCTTTTATACAGCCCCTTGGCGTACTTGCCCACCAGTCGGGCAAAGGTCAGCAGGCTGATGCCGGGAACGAGGAGCATATCCAGCATCCCATCATCGGGCATGGCATCGGGAACAGGCATGAAGCCGCCGCCGTAGTGGCGACCGTTGCAGATACAGATGATGGCGGTGTCGCCGTCCCACTTGATGTCGTCCATCCGCACGGACATGGGACGGTTGAGCCCTTTCAGCAGGACATTTTCCACCAGCGCCAGACAGTATGCCCCCATGCCGGAAGCCCACTTTTTATACTTATGTACCCCCGCGCCGATGCGGGCATCGGCACCACAGCACACCACATCAATCCCCAGATGACCGTTGCAGTCCATCACATCGAAGGGGGTCTGAGGGCCCACCGCCAGCGCTTCAAGATCATAGAACAGGGTGCGGTAGTCATCGCCGAACACCTTCAGAAAGTCGTTGCCGGTGCCTTTCGGCACACAAGTCACCGCCACATGGTCGTGACCCGCCGCACCGTTGACCACCTCATTGAGAGTGCCGTCACCGCCGCAGGCGTAGATGCGCACCGGCTCTCCCTGTGCGGCGGCCTCGGCGGCAATGCGCTTTGCATCCCCCGGTCCCTGTGTGTAGACCACCTCGTGGGCGAAACTAAGCTGCTTGAGCTGCTGCTCCAGTTTTGCGGTCGTTTCTTTCTTTCCCGCCGCGGGGTTGATGATAAATAAATGTTTCATACAACACACACATGCAAAGATATGAGATATTCTCTCCTATCTCTTAACTCATATCTGTTATCTCATATCTCATATCTCTTATCTCTTGATCCCGTACATGAACAGATCGCACTTGAGCATGCCGTTATACAGCTTGCGCTTCTTGTCGGCCATTTTGCCGAAGGTGCGCTCAAACTCCGTGTGGGAGGACAGCAGATACAGCTGCCAGGTATCGGGGAACTTGTCCCATGCCTTGCCGAAGGCGCGATAGAGATCCTCAGCCTCCTTGCGCTCCATGATGCGCTCGCCATAGGGGGGATTGGTGACAATGCGTCCCCGCAGACCGCCCCAGTGGAAGCGGGTGGCATCGGAAACTTCGAAGGAGATGATGTCGTCCACCTCGGCCAGCTCGGCATTGTGGCGGGCCAGCTCCACGGCAGCGGGGTCAATATCGCCGCCCCAGATCTCATAATCTCCGTCAAACTCCTTGTCCATGGCCTCGTCCCCCGCCTCCAGCCACAGCTTCTTGTCCACAAAGCGCCACTTCTGGGCGGAGAAATTGCGGTTCAGACCGGGAGCCCGGTTCTTGGCGATGAGGGCGGCCTCGATGGGGATGGTACCCGAGCCGCAGAAGGGGTCGCACAGGGGATCCCGACCCTTATAGCGGGAGAGCATCACCATGGCGGCGGCCAGAGTCTCGCGCATGGGGGCGTCCACGCCCCGGGGGCGATAGCCGCGCTTGTGCAGACCGGCGCCGGAGGTATCCAGCATCAGGGTAGCCACATCCTTCATGATGGAGAACTGGATCTGATAGACCGCGCCGGTCTCGGGCAGGGTATTCATGCCGTACTGGCTGCCCAGGCGGGAGGCCACGGCCTTCTTTACGATGGACTGGCAGGCGGGCACAGACTGCAGCACCGAGTTCAGGGAGTGCCCCTTCACAGGGAACTGACCATCCCGGGGGATAAACTGCTCCCAGGGCAGTGCCTTGACCCCCTCAAACAGGGCATCAAAATTTTCCGCAGAGAAGGAACCCAGCACCAGCAGCACGCGCTCGCCGGTACGCAGGTTCAGATTCAGCCGCGCGATCTGCTCGGGGCCACCGGTACAAAGGACGCGGCCGTTCTCCGCGTTTACATTGGGGATGTCCAGCCGGCGCATCTCGTCGGCGCACAGTCCCTCAAGACCAAACAAAGTGGGGACGGCAAAGGTCAGCTCTCCCACACAAAACACCTCTTTCTTATCTGTTGTGTCGTTATCCGTTTCATTTCAGGGCAAATCATCCCATGCGCTCCAGCGTTCCCATGACCAGATCCAGCTGATAGGTGCCGGTATCGGTGGTCACGCGCCACACAGGGGTGAGGGTCATCACCCGGTCAAGGGATGTGGCAGAGAGATAACCCGCTTCGATGCGGTCGATCCGGCTGCACACATCGCCCATCTGATTCAGACCGTTATAGAAAGCGATCAGAGCGGTGGCACGGTCAATGCTCTCCCGCCCGGTATCCGCCGCAGGGGTTCCGTACAGCCGCCGTCCGTTGGAAATTCCGGAAAGTCCCTCCCGGGTCCATGTTACGGTGGCCTGCTGGCCAAAAAGGCATCCCCGCTCCAGACACTGGCGCACAGTGAGGTCGTTCTCACCCTCACGGATGATCTCACCGCTGATATTCAGCTGCTCCAGCACCGCCAGGGCCGCGGCTTTTCCATCCCCATTGACAGGGAAATGCTCCGGGACAAACTCTGCCCAGAAGGAGCCGTCACTGTGGAACTGGATCACGCCCTTGTCGCTCACATAGCGGTAAACTTCGCCGCCCTGCTGTTCCGCCACAGCGTCCTCTCCCAGCACCAGACGGGCCATTTCGCCCTCTGCCTGCCGGTCACGCTGGGCCGTGAGAGGCTGATGCCCCTCAACCGCGGGGATCAGCTCTTCCGCCACGCCGATACCCTTCTGTTCCAGAAAGAGTATCGCCTCACGCTGGGCCTGTCCCTGTCTGGCATAGGCACTGAATCTCGGCCCGCCGATCAGACCGGCCAGCGCCAGATTCAGCGCCAGCAGCACGATGAGGATGATATTTTTCAGTTTTCTCCATTCCATGCGCTCACCCCGCCGTGTCCGTCACTGCCGCCCAGTTGGGGTACAGGTACTCCTCTCCGCCATCCAGATATGCCAGCCGCAGTTCCCGCCCCTTCAGGGAAAGGGCGCCCATGGCGGCAGATGCCTGCACAGGAGGCAGCACCAGCTGTTTCTCCCCTCCGGCCGTATAGCTGCGCAGACGGAGGGCAAAGGCGGTAATATGGTCGTTTTGGATCTCAAACCGGGCGGCGCAGCCCTGCTCCAGCACCACGCTCACACCGTTCAGACTGTATTCAAATTCCAGACACCAGCCGTCCTCCATCCGCTCCACCCGGGACAGATAGACACGAGCCTGCCCGCAGCGCTCCGATACGATTTCACGCAGCAGCTGACGGCAGCTCTCCACCGCGGCAAACACTTCGCTCCCGCCGTTGAGGGAGCTGACGGAAAACTGACTGGCACCATCCTCGTCGGCATGGTATTCCAGCACGCCGGTGGTGGACAGTCGCAGCGTATCGGAACCGATTCGGGCAACTTCTTCTCCGGCGGCAGAGTAGAACACACAGCCGGCCAGATTGATATTCAGATCTCCCATGATCCCTTCCAGAGCACTGCGTCCTCCCACCACGGGATTGGCCGCAAGACAGACTGGCATGGGGTCAGGAACAGGTGTCAGCACCGTGTCGGGTGCCATATTTCGGGTCGTGGCCGACTCAAAGGCGTAATAAGCGCCGTCGGCACTCAGTCCCTCCACGGCATTCTCCAGCTGCACCACACTCACCACATCGGTGGTACAGTGCAGCCAGCGCTCCCCCGCCACATCATAGCAGTACAGGGCCACCGCATCGCCGTACACGGTCAGCAGCAGCCGCCGCATCGTCACTTCGGGCAGTTCCCGCTCCACACCCAGCCATCCGCCCAGAACGGACAGGGGGATCTCACCCTGAAAATCGAAGCAGAATCCGGGCGCCTGTGCCAGAGCGGCCTCCCAGCTCTCCCGATCCACCACAGTGGGCTCGTTCATGCTGGACAGCGTTTCCACCAGAAGTCCGGCCATCTGTCGGAACAGGGCGTCCACGCCGTCCTCGTCATAGCGAACCACCCGCCGCTGGGGCTGAAGTCCCCCCTGTATGGTGGCGGTAATGCTCATGGGGCGGGCGGCGGCGGCGCGCTCCTCCGCAGAGGACTGCTGCTCGGTGATTGCGTGGATACTCTCGTCAGAGAGATTCACTCTCTGCCACAGACCGCCGCTGCGCAGCATCCACACCGCAGAGCAGATCAGCGCCACGATGAGTACATCCTTGCCCAGTTCAATGGCAGTGCGCCATGTCTTTCGTTTATCCATGCTCGGGTCCCTCGATCCACAGCTCCAGCCGCACGGCCAGACCCGGGGTATCCTTGTCCTCCAGCTTCAGCACGCCCTTGTGCCGCTCCACGATCTCCTGGGCAATGGACAGGCCCAGACCGGTGCCGCCGGACTGGCGGGAGCGGGCCTTATCCACGCGGTAGAAGCGCTCGAAAATACGGGGACGGTCGGCCTCGGGGATGCCGATGCCGTTGTCATCCACCACCATCCAGACGCTCTTGTCCGTGCGTCCGGCCTTGATGGTGATCTCGCCTCCGTCAGGGGTGTACTTGATGGAGTTGGAAACAATGTTCATCATAACCTGCATGATGCGCTCCCGATCGGCCACGATGTCGGGCAGCACCTCATCCACTACCAGACGCAGGGTATGGTCGTGGCGCTGGGCCTCCATATAGACGGCATTATACAGGTCATGCACCGCCGCGTCAAAGGAGAAGCGGGAGAGCTTCATGTCGTCCCGTCCGGAGTCGAAGCGGGACAGGGTAAGCAGATCCTGCACGATATGGGTCATGCGGTCGCTCTCGTTGAGAATGACGCCGAGGAACTTCTTTTCCATGGCGGGAGGCAACTCCCCCGCGCCGTCGGCCAGCGTTTCGGCATAGGAGCGGATATTGGTCAGGGGGGTGCGCAGCTCGTGGGACACATTGGCCACGAACTCACGGCGCATTTCCTCGTTCTTCCGCTGCTGGGTGACATCGTGGATGACCGCCAGCACGCCGCCGGCCTCCCCCTGATCGAAGGGTGCCAGCAGCAGCTGCAGATAGTTCTCTCCCACCTGCCGCTCCTGTTCCAGATGGTCGGGGGCCTCCAGCACCTGTCCGATGGGGGCCACATCGCCGAACAGGGCATCGTAAGTGGTGTCCTCGTCGATGGGGGCAGACAACAGTTCCCGGGCGGCGGGGTTGGCATGGATCACGGCTCCCTGCCGGGAAAATGCCACCACGCCGTCGGTCATGTGCAGGAACAGGGTGTCCAGCTTGTTGCGCTCGTTCTCCACCTGACGCAGGGTGCGCTTGAGCTGGGTGGCCATGTCGTTGAATGTTCCGGTCAGCACACCGATCTCATCGTGGGAGGGCACCTCGATCTTCTCGGAGAAGTCACCCTCGGCGACGCGAAGGGTACCCTCGGTCAGGCGCTGAATGGGGGTGACCATGGACTTGGACAGCAGGAAGGACAGTGCCACCGAGATGAGCAGACCGAAGATCAGCGCCTCGATGATCAGCACCACCAGCTGATCGGTCAGGGCGGTGGCGGTGGTTCTGTTGTCCAGAATATAGATGATATAATCCTCGCCGCCGCGCCGGATGGGGATGGCCACATCCATATAGTCCTCGGCAAGACTGCTCTCGTCCCCCGCCTCGCCGGTTGCCAGACCGGTGGTCAGGGCAAAGGTCAGATTGGGGGTGTAGCGCAGGGGGCTGGTGTCGCCCTCATTGCCCCACTGACACTGGCCGTTTCCGTCCAGAATATACAGCTTGCGGCTGCGTCCGTTGACACCCAGCTCACCGGCGTAGGCGTTGAGGACCTGGGCGATCATGGCGGCGCTGTTCTCCTCCCCCTCGGTACCGGTGGTCAGGTCGGCGGCCAGATCGGGGTCACGGAACACCTCCGCCATCTGGGTATAGAAGTCCTCCAGATAGAAGGCCGTCACCGAGTTGATCAGAAAGGAACCCACCACCATCATCAGGGACAAAATCAGCAGCATCATGATCATGACCAGTTTCATGTGCAGACTTCTAAGCATACAGGTTCCCTCCTCTCCTCAAATTTTCCCGGCTCATCCGCCGAAATAATAGCCCATGCCCCGCTTGGTCACGATGAACACGGGGTTGGCAGGGTCGTCTTCCAGTTTTTCCCGCAGACGGCGCACGGCAACATCCACCGCGCGCACATCCCCCACATAGCCGTCATAGTTCCATACCCGCTCCATCAGCACCTCGCGGGAGAAGATCTTCCCCGGCTCAGCCGCCAGGAAACAGATCAGGTCATACTCGCGCTGACTCAGATCGAGGGTCTTGCCGTCCTTGCGCACGGCGCTCATCCCCTTGTCGATGACCAGCCGCTTGTCCGACTCCATCTTCACAGGTGCCGCACTCACCACGGGAGCCATATTGCTGCGGCGGATGTTGGTCTTGACCCGGGCCAGCAGCTCCCGCATGGAAAAGGGCTTTGTGATGTAATCGTCGGCGCCCAGTTCCAGACCCATGACCTTGTCGGCCTCCTCCTCCCGGGCGGTGAGCATCAGCACAGGGATGGTGCTGCCCGTCTCACGGATGCGGCGGCAGACCTCAAAGCCGTTCATCCCCGGCAGCATCAGATCCAGCAGGATCAGATCGGGGTTGTGCTCCAGCGCCAGCTGCAAACCGGTAGCGCCGTCATAGGCCTCCATGGTGTCATAGCCCTCACGGCTCAGATTAAAGGCAAGAATGTCAACGATATTCTGTTCGTCTTCCACGATCAAGACAGTTTTACCCATCCCGATTTCCTCCTCATCTCTATCTTACAGACCCAGATGGATCTTGGTTTTCAGCACAGCGGCCACGGTCTTGGCGTCGTCGATGGTGCCGTCCATGACCTGTCTGAGCAGCTCATCGAAGTGCATCACTTCCACATTGAGGAACTCATCCTCATCCAGATGCTGGCCACAGCGGCGCAGATCCTGCGCCAGATACATATGCAGCCGTTCGTCGCAGAAGCCGGGGGACACCAGCATACTGCCCAGATAGGTCCACTTGTCGGCCTCCAGACCGGTCTCCTCGCTCAGTTCGCGCTTGGCGCCCTCCAGCGCGTCCTCTTCGTCGCCGTGATCCAGCTTGCCCGCGGGCAGCTCCAGCAGCAGACGCTGGATGGGATACCTGAACTGCCGCACCAGAGGGACATTGCCCTCCTCGTCCAGGGCCAGCACCGCCACTCCGCCGGGATGATAGACCACCTCGCGCGCGGCCAGCTTTCCGTTGGGCAGCCGGGCCTGATCCAAAGTCACCTTGATGATGTGTCCTTCAAAAATCGTCTGACTGCTTACCATGCGCTCGGCCAGTTCCATGTCGATCCCTCCAGAATTTCATAATACGCTTAGAGTAATTATAGCACAAAGCACCGCCCGGGTAAAGCGTCAAGCCCCCTCCCCGGGCGACTTTTTCCCCGGAGAAATTTCCGTTTCCCCCCTGTACGGATGGAGAAAAAAACGCTATAATGCCACTATACCCAAGCAGTGTGATACCGCTATAAAGGAGCGTGACCATATGATCCGCAATGCCCGCCCCTCTGACTGGAACGACATCATGGAGATCTACGCCATCGCCCGCGGGTTTATGAAGACCGCCGGCAATCCCACCCAGTGGGGGGACACCTTCCCTCCCGAGGACATGGTTCGCAACGACATCGAAGTTCAGCAGAACTATGTGGTGGAGCTGGACGGACGGGTACAGGCCGTGTTCGCCATGATCCCCGGGGTGGATCCCACTTATCTGGTCATCGAGGGCGCCTGGCTCAACGACGAGCCCTATGCCGCCGTCCACCGGGTGGCCAGCCGGGGCGAAGTCAAGGGAGTCACCCTTCAGATCCTGAACTGGGCACTGGAACAGCACCCCAACATCCGCATCGACACCCACGACGACAACATCCCCATGCAGCGGGCCCTGGCCGCCGCCGGTTTCACCCCCTGCGGCCGCATCTGGGTCGAGGACGGCACCCCCCGCATCGCCTATCATAAAGTTCGCCATTGAAAGGAAGGTTTCCTCATGGATCATATCGAAAAGAAAATCCTGCAGATCATCGACGATCATGCAGAGGAGCTTCAGGCTCTGGCCGACGACCTGTTCAACCACCCTGAGCAGGGTTACTACGAATTCCGCACCGCACAGGTTGTCTCCGACTATCTGAAGAATCTGGGTCTGGAGACCCGGGAGGGACTGGCCATCACCGGCGTGAAGGCCGCCATCGGCAAGGGCGACGGCCCCAATGTGGCTCTGATCGGTGAGCTGGATGCCGTGGGCTGCGCCACCCACCCCAACGCCAGCGAGAAGGGCTTCGCCCACGCCTGCGGTCACTACGCACAGCTTGTGTGTATGCTGGGCGCCGCGCTGGCTCTGTGCGATCCCGAAGGTGCCGCCGCTCTGGACGGCACCGCCACCATCTTCGCCGTCCCCTCCGAGGAGTTCCAGGACGCCTCCGTGAAGGCCGCCCTCGCCCCCCACGACATCCAGTGCATCGGCGGCAAGTGCGAGCTGCTGCGCCGGGGCGAATTCGACGACATTGACATGTCCATCACCACCCACTCCCTTATGGTGGGCCGTGAGTGCGACGCCGACATCATGCTGGGCAACAACGCCTGCACCGGCTTCGTGGGCAAGACCGTCATCATGCACGGCAAGGCCGCCCACGCTGCCGCCGCCCCCCACATGGGTATCAACGCCCTGAACGCCGCCTCTCTGGGCATGTCCGCCCTGGGCATGGTGCGTGAAACTTTCCAGGAAAAGGACTGTATCCGCGTCCATCCCTTCTTCAAGAAGGGCGGCGAGGTCATCAATGTGGTCCCCAGCGAGGTCATCGTGGACATGATGGTCCGCGCCAACAACCACCCCGCCATCAACGCCACCAGCGAGAAGGTGGACAACTGCTTCAAGGGCGCCGCCATGGCCATCGGATGTGAGGCCGAGATCATCAACGCCCAGGGCTATCTCCCCTGCCCCGAGCGGGAGCCCGACGAGGTCATGTGGACTGCCGCCGCCGCACTGGGGGACGATGTGAAGGTGGTCCCCATCCAGACCGGCGTGTGCAACACCGCCAGCACCGATGTGGGCGATCTGTTCGCCGTCATGCCCGTGCTGAACTTCACCTTCGGCGGTTCCACCGGCGCCCTCCACTCTAAGGACTTCGCCATCACCGACCGCCATGTGGCCCACATCCTCCCCGCCAAGATGATGGCTCTGCTGGCCTATCACCTGCTGAAGGACGGCGCCGTGGAGGCTCAGAAGATCATCGACGGCTACAAGGCCGATTTCACCAAGGAAGAATACAAGGACTATGTCCGGAATTTCTCCTCTTAACTGCAAAAATCCCCATCCGCTTTCGCAGATGGGGATTTTTTATGCCTGTCAGGCGTTTTTCTCAAGGTAATCAACAGCAAACTTGGTGTAGATGCCGGTGCCCTTCCACAGCACATCCTCATCCAGATCAAAAGAGGGATGGTGGTGGGTACAGACGATACCCTTTTCCTCGTTCTTAAAGCCCACAAAACCGTACACACCGGGGATGTGCTCCAGATAGACGGAGAAGTCCTCGGCGCCGGTCTCCTTCAGCATGGGGCGCAGGCAATCCTCACCCAGCATCTCCTTCGCGGCGCCCTCAGCCAGTGCGCACAGCTCGGGATAGTCGTTGATGAGGGGGCTGGGGCCAAAGTAATAGTCGCACTCGGCCTCACAGCCATAGCCCTTGGCCACAGACTTGACCACATCCTCAATGCGCTGGGGCATGGAGTTGCGCAGGGGGCGGTTGAAGGCACGGACGGTACCCACCAGCTCCACCTCGCCGGCCAGAATGTTCTGCTTGGTGCCGCCGTTCATCATGCCGACGGTGACGACCAGCGCATCCAGAGGATGCTTCTGGCGGCTGGGGATGTGCTGCAGGGCCATGACGCAGGCGGCGGCAGCCAAAATGGCGTCGTGTCCCTCGTGGGGAGCGGAGCCATGGGCGGACTTGCCCTTGATCTTGATGGTGAAGCGGTCACTGCAGGCCATGCGCTCGCCGGGAACGAAGTTGGCGGTGCCGCTGTCCATCTTGGACCACAGATGCATACCGAAGATGGCATCCACGCCCTCCAGCGCACCCCGCTTGACATACTCCTCAGACTTGCGGCCAATCTCCTCGCCCATCTGGAAGATGAGCTTGACGGTGCCCTTCAGCTCGGCCCGGTTCTCCATCAGCACCTTGGCGGCGCCCAGCAGCATGGCGGTGTGACCGTCATGGCCGCAGGCGTGCATGACGCCGGGGTTGACGCTGTAGTTGGGCTTGTCGGCGGGCTCCTGAATGGGCAGCGCGTCGATGTCGGCGCGGAGCATCACGGTCTTGCCGTTCTGACCGCCCTGAATGGTACCCACACAGCCGGTGCAGCCCTCAAAGGTCTGGACGGGGATGCCCATCTTCTCCAGCTCGGCGATGATGAACTTGGTGGTTTCATACTCCTGACAGCTCAGCTCGGGGTGGGCATGGAGCCAGCGGCGGCAATCCAGTACATACTGCTCCACCTGCTTGGACAGTTCCTTGATGTTCATCATGCCTCACCTCCTGCCTTCTCCTCCAGCCACTCGGCGGCAAACTGGGCATACTGAGCCGCGCCTCGCTGGAGGATATTTTCGTTAATACGGAATTTCTCGTTGTGGACGGGGTGCACACTGCCGCTCTCCTCGTCGCGGCAGCCCATGAACATGAACAGAGAGGAGGGGATCTTCTCCATGATATAGGAGAAGTCCTCGCTGCCGGTGACGGGGCTGATCTCCCGCACCGCATCCTCGCCGTAGAGCTTGCGGGCAGCCTTGCGGGCGGTAGCGTTCAGGGCGGGGTCCTCGTTGCGCACGGGAGGCTCCAGACGGAGATACTCCAGATCCACGGTGCAGTCATACATGGCGGCGGTGCCCTCCGCGATGGCGCGGATGCGGTTCTCCGCCAGATCGCGGCACTCATTGGAGTAGGCACGGACGGTACCCTCCAGCACGGCGGTATCGGTGATGATATTGAACTGGGTGCCGGCCTTGACCACACCAACAGTGACTACCAGCGTGCTGCGGGGGTCGTTGGAGCGGCTGACGATGGTCTGCAGGTTGGTGATGATGGCGCTGGCGCACACGATGGCGTCCTTGCCCTGGTGGGGCATGGAGCCGTGGGCGGACACGCCGTGAATGGTCATCCTGAAGTTGTCGCAGCTGGCCATGAGTTCGCCGTCCTTGATGGCCATATAGCCGCTGTCCATGGTGGGCCAGACATGGATGCCCATGGCGGCGTCCACATCGTTGAGATAGCCCTTGTCCCAGTAGTAGTGGCTGCCGACGAAAACTTCCTCGGCGGCCTGGAACAGCAGCTTGACGGTGCCCTTCAGCTCCTGCTTCTGCTCCCACAGCAGGCGGGCGGCACCCAGCAGCATGGCGGCGTGGCAGTCGTGACCGCAGGCGTGCATGACGCCGGGATGGATGCTCTCAAAGTCCACGCCGCTGTTCTCCTGAATGGGCAGTGCGTCGATATCGGCGCGCAGCAGAACGGTACCGCCGGGCTTGCCGCCCTCGATGACGGCAATACATCCGGTATAATCCTCAAAGGTGATGACAGGAATCCCCATCTTCTCCAGCTCGGAAACCAGATAAGCGGTAGTTTCATGCTCCTGGAAGGACAGCTCCGCGTGCTGATGCAGATAGCGGCGGTCGGCGATGATGGTATCGCTGAGCTGAGCCGCGCGGTTTGCAAAGTTCATAGCACTTTTTCCTTTCATAGGTAACGGCCCGAATCTGACGATCCGGGCCGTTGTTTTGACTTGGGTTATGACGGCCTGTATGCCTTTGTTTGGCTTAGCCGGCCAGATAGATGCCGCCGCCGGGGCCCAGAGGCAGGTTCAGAGTGACCCACAGAATCAGCTGGATCAGCCATGCCACTGCGAAGGTAGCGGAGTAGGGGATCATGTTGGCGATGACGGTACCGATACCGGCATCCTTGTTATACTTACGCACGAAGCCGATGGCGACGGGCATGTAAGTGAACAGGGGGGACAGGGGGTTGGTCAGAGAGTCACCGATACGGTAGACGATCTGAGTCAGAGCGGGGTCATAGCCCATCAGCATCATCATGGGAACGAAGACGGGAGCCAGGATAGCCCACTTAGCGGAAGCGGAACCGATGAACAGGTTGACGAAAGAGGAAACAATGATCAGACCGATCATCAGAGGCAGACCGGTGAAGCCGATGGCCTCCAGGCCGTTGGCGCCGGCGATAGCCAGAACAGTACCCATCTTGGACACGGAGAAGAAGTTGGTGAAGATGGAGATGAAGAAGCACATGAAGACATAGTTGCCCATCTCGGCGAAGCCCTGAGAGATGTCAGCCCAGACATCCTTGTCGTTCTTATACTTGCCCATAGCAACACCGTAAGCAATACCGGGAACCATCAGAGCCAGGGTGACGGTGAACACGATACCCTTGGTGAAGGGAGCGCCGGAGTTGGTCAGAGAACCCTTGGCATCGGCCAGAATGGCCACCATGCCGGTCTCGCCCTCGGCCAGAGGAGCCAGGGACAGGAACAGGATCAGAGCCACATACAGCACGAAGGCGATACCGGCCTTGCCCAGAGCCTTGCTCTCCTCAGCGGAGACACCGGCGGCCTCGGGGTCGAAGTCGTACTCAGCCAGCTGGTTGGCGGTGATGGGGAAGCGCTTGACCATGACCTTCTCGACCAGAATGGTGCCCACAGCGGTCAGCAGGAAGCAGGAAACGATCAGGAA
This sequence comes from Lawsonibacter sp., assembly GCA_045632045.1. GTDB lineage: Bacteria > Bacillota > Clostridia > Oscillospirales > Oscillospiraceae > Lawsonibacter. Next base: position 2,496 of record JAZQVX010000054.1, on the reverse strand, counting down.
GTACCAGTTGATGGCGATGGAAGCGGAGTACTCGGGGTTGATCATCTGAGCGGCGGGCTCGGTGTAACCGTAAGCCAGAGCGTCGGACAGACCCAGAGCGATGTTGGCGCAGAAGCCGGCAGCCACGGAAGCGAAGGCGGTGCACAGACCCAGGATGGGGTGACGGCCAACGGACATGAACAGGATGGCGGCCAGGGGGGGCAGAATGATGAAGCCTGCGTCACCGGCGATGTTCAGGTTGATACCCAGGAACATAACGACCATGGTGACGATCCAGCCCTTGGCGCCGCCCAGGAACTTACGCATCAGAGCGACCAGGAAGCCGGACTTCTCAGCCACGGAGGAGCCGATAACGGCCACCAGCACCATGCCCATGGGGGCAAAGCCGGAGAAGTTGGTGATGACATTGTTCCACAGGTACTGAATACCATAGATGGAAGCCAGGTTGGTAACGGTGACGGTCTCACCGTTGGCGGGGTTGACAACGGCAACGCCCAGCATGTTCAGCACGAAGGAAATGGCCACAACGATGACGGCCAGACCCAGGAACATGGTGATGGGGTCGGGAAGCTTGTTGCCTACGCGCTCGATGCCGTCGAGCATCTTGTCGAGGAAACTCTTCTTGGATTTGGTTTCGGACATAATTTCTCCTTTCTCCCTCAGGACGGAAACCCGCCCTTTGGTTGACACACACCGGGGCCAAACAGCATCTTAAGTTCACCGCTGAACGCATGACCCGGATCCATGCGTTTTTGCTCACCATCCGCCCAAGGGGCATATTACCCCTTTAGCGGAATAAATTAACAGGTTGATTATAGCGGATAAACCAACCGCGTGCAAGGGCTTTCCGCAAAAAAATTCATATTTCGTTCATATTCTTTCCTTTATTCCGAAAAAATGCAGTGTTCTTTTCATAAAACTAAAACATCCCGCCCCAAACAGGGGCGGGATGCATGATTGACTGCAATCAGTCGACGAAGTCGTACTCGTCGGCGTAAGCTTCCTTGAACTTGTTGAACACGGCGTCGAGGATGTCCTCGTCCTCCACATCGGAGTAGAGGTCGCCCTCCTCGTCGTCAGTCTCTTCGTACTCCAGAATGACGATGCCGCCGTCCTCCTCGTCCAGAGGCATCAGCACGGCATACTGCTTGCCCTCGTGGGCGATGATAGCAGCCATCTCAAACTCGACTTCGTTGCCGTCCTCGTCTTCCAGAACGACGACTTCCATCTCTTCCATTTCCAGATCCTTCTCAGACATGATATAATCCTCACTTTCTGTTGTAGAGAAATCCCCTCCGAAGATACAGGAGGGGATTTTGAAGTTTGAAATTACTCCTCAGCCATGGCCTTGGCAGCCTCGATGGCCTTGGCCTGAGCGGCAGGGGGGCAGTCCTCATAGCGGACAAAGTGGAAGGTGTAAGAACCGCGGGACTGGGTCATGGCGCGCAGGTCGATGGCATAGGAGGTCATCTCAGCCATGGGAACCTCGGCCTCGATGATCTGCTCGCCGTCGTTGGTGGGAGTCATACCCATGACGCGGCCGCGGCGCTTGTTCAGATCGCCGATGACATCGCCCATGTAGCTGTCGGGCACGGTGACCTTCAGCTCACCCACGGGCTCCAGCAGGACGGGGTTGGCCTCGGGCATGGCGGCCTTATAAGCCAGGATAGCGGCGGTCTTGAAGGCGATTTCGGAGGAGTCAACGGGGTGATAGGAACCGTCCACCAGAACGGCCTTCAGGTTGACAACGGGATAGCCGGCCAGAGGACCGTGGACGCAGGCTTCCTTGATACCCTTCTCAACAGCGGGGAAGTAGTTCTTGGGAACGCTGCCGCCGAAGACTTCCTCAGCGAAGACGGGCTCTTCCTGATCGAAGTTGGGCTCGAAGCGGATATGAACATCACCGAACTGGCCGGAACCGCCGGTCTGCTTCTTATGACGGCCCTGCTTCTGGACGGTCTTGCGGATCTTCTCACGGTAAGCAACGCGAACCTCGTTCAGCCCGGCGTCGACATTGAAGCGGCTCTTCAGCTTGGCCAGCAGGACATCGACCTGGATGTCGCCGGCGGCGGTCAGAACCATCTGGTGAGTTTCAGCATTGTTGACCACATTGAAGGAGGGATCTTCCTCGTTCAGGCGGCCCAGACCCTGAGCGATCTTGTCCTCCTGACCACGGACCTTGGGGGCGATGGCCACGGAGTAGCAGGGCTCAGCGAAGGGGATCTCCTTCAGGGAAACGACCTTACGGGCATCACACAGGGTGTCGCCGGTCTTAACCTTGTCCATCTTACCGATGGCGCCAATGTCGCCGACACCCAGCTCCTCGACTTCCTCGGCCTTCTTACCCTTCATGGAGTACAGACGGCCCAGCTTCTCGGACTCGCCGGTGCGGGCGTTGATCAGGGTCATGCCGGGGGTCAGAACGCCGGACAGAACCTTGACATAGGAATACTTGCCGTACTGGTCGGCAACGGTCTTGAACACGAAAGCGGTGGG
>JAZQVX010000053.1:0-3148 GCA_045632045.1 Lawsonibacter sp. | reverse complement strand
GTGGTACCCTCGGAGACCATCTGGCCAACCAGATCGTCGTCCTTCTCCTGAATCTTGGTCTTGATGGCCTCCTTCAGAGCCTCGCCGGACAGGTGGGCGAAGTCGTTGTCAGCCAGATACTTCAGCTTCAGCTCGTTGGGGGTACCCTCCAGACCGGCAGTGTAAGCGGGAGAAACGACAGGGTCAGCCAGCTCCCAGATCTTGCCCACGGGGTCCTTAAAGGCACCGTCGCCGTAGACCATGACCTCAACATGCTTGCCGGTCTTCTCCAGCAGCTTGGCCTGAATGGCCTCAACCAGATCCTGGCAGGGACGGGGGAACAGCTTGACCTGATCCTCGGTGGCCTTGTTGGAGCCCAGCAGGCCGTACTTCTCGTTGTAGCCGCTGCCGTTGATGGAGGTGGTCATGATCTCGTCCAGACCGAACACGCGCTCGGCACCGGCGGCCTTCAGCAGGCGCTTGGTGCGCTCGCGGGTGTGGATGTCACAGTTGATGACATTCTTGGTGTAAGCCAGAACAGCGCGGGGGTCGTTGGCGAAGACGATCTCAGCCTCAGCGCCGCAGCCCTCGATCAGGCTCTGGTAGTACTCGACATAGTCAACACCGGTAAAGGGGTGCTTCTCATAGCCGAACAGCTCGCGGTACTTCTCCAGGGACAGGACATCCTTGTAGGGATCGACGCCCTTCTCGTCCAGAGCGTCCAGGCTGATCAAATGGTTGCCCACCTCGTCAGAGGGGTAGGACAGCATCAGAACGACCTTCTTGGCGCCCTTGGCAATACCACGCAGGCAGATAGCAAAACGGTTGCGGCTCAGGATGGGGAAGATAACGGCCACAGTCTCACCACCCAGCTTGGTACGGACATCCTCAGCGATGTCCTCCACACCGGCGTAGTTACCCTGGGCACGAGCCACGATAGCCTCGGTCATAGCAACGACATCACGGTCACGAATAGCAAAACCGTCGTCCGCTGCGGCTTCCAGAACAGAATTGGTGACGATCTCGACCAGATCGTCGCCGGCACGGATGATGGGGGCGCGCAGACCACGGGAAACAGTACCGACCATACGGCTCATACAGAACACTCCTTAGTTGTATGCAAAATAGGACTTATATTCTTACAGTAGGACCTTCTAAATCCACTCTAGAGTATAGCAAAAAAATCGTTTTTTGTAAATTGGTAATTCTAAATTTTCTTGGAAAAATTTACTGAGGCGATTTGATCTTTGCTGTGTATTTCAACTGATTTCCCTCTCTGCCGCCCCGGTTATGGGCGTCAATGAGGCGGGAAATGTTGCCCTGGGCCTGTTCCACCTCCGCTTTGAAGGCTCTGGCAGACAGTCGCAGGGCGCCGTGGCCCAGAATGATGACCTGTTCCAGACCGTCGGAGGTGGCCACCCGGACTCTGTGGCTGCGGCCCAGATCATAGGTGGTCTTCTCGATATAGGCGTCGGCAGTTTCGGCCTCTTTGGTGTAGACTACATAGATGCCGTTGACCTTCTCCACGCTGCCCGGATTGCCCTTGACTTTATATGCATCGAATACAAGGATCACTTCGCACTTCTGGTATCCCCGGAAGTTGCACAGAATATCCGTCAGAACCCCTCGGGCGGCGGCCACATCCTGCTTTGCCAGCGCCGCCAGCTCCTCCCACGCGAAAATGATATTGTATCCGTCCACCAGCAGGTACTCCGGCCCCGAGAACTGGGCGCGGATGTTGTATTTTTCGCTCAGCTCGGTGCGGGCAGGCTTCCGGGTGGGCTCAAAGGACTTTCGCTCCACCTTGCCGTAGGTGCGCTCGAAGATGGCCATGAGCTCCTTGTCCTGCTCGATGCTGCCCCCGGAGGCGGTCCTGCGGCGGGCGGCGGGTTCCGTCTGCCGCTCCTGTCGGGGGTTGAGGTCGATGCCGCTGAAGACATGCATGTGGTCAAAGACCTCGTTCCACTTCACATTCACGCCGGCACCGTGGGAACAGAACACGGAATCGGCGGGGTTGTCTACATCCCGCTCCGGGTCATAGCCCATCTCGGAAACGATCTTCTCCTGATCGCCGCAGGGCTCATAGCCCCGGACAGTGCAGCTCAGCCGTCCCCGGCCACGGGTATAGGCGGTCACATCCTGCCAGTAGTCCCGCAGCCCCGCGACAGGGGCAAAGCCGGTCAGCACCGTCAGTTCCCCCTCCATCTCGGGGGTGTCCACACTGCCGCCCATGCTCTGAATATCGGTCATGGCTCTGCCCACACAGTCGGCGGGCAGTTCCAGCCGGAAGTCGTAATAGGGCTCCAGCAGTACGCTCTTCGCCTGCATCAGTCCCTGTCGAATGGCGCGGTAGGTGGCCTGTCGGAAGTCGCCGCCCTCGGTGTGCTTGAGATGGGCGCGGCCGGCCACCACCGTAAATTTAATATCGGTGATGGGAGAACCCGTCAGCACGCCGGGATGCTCCCGCTCCAGCACATGGGTGAAAATGAGCCGCTGCCAGTTGAGATCCAGCACATCGGTGGGACAGGCTGAATACACCCGGATGCCGCTGCCCCGCTCCCCCGGCTCCATGAGCAGATGGGCCTCGGCGTAGTGGCGCAGGGGCTCGAAATGGCCCACACCCTCCACGGTGTTGGCGATGGTCTCTTTGTAGACGATGGTACCGCTGCCGAAGGTGATGTCCATGCCGAAGCGGTCGGCGACCAGCCGCTGGAGCACCTCCAGCTGGATCTGCCCCATGAGCTGCACATGGATCTCCTTCCAGCGCTCGCTCCACACGATGCGCAGCATGGGATCCTCCTCCTCCAACTGCCGCAGCTTGGGCAGCGCGGTGTGGGGATCCACCCCGGCGGGCAGAATGAGCTGATAGGTCAAAACGGGTTCCAGTACCGCTCCGGGGGAGTCGGGCTCCACGCCGAAGCCCTGACCGGGGCAGGTGCGGGTCAGGCCGGTGACGACCTCCACAGCTCCCGCAGTGACCTCGTCCACCACCTTGAATTTGGCACCGGAGTAGATGCGCAGCTGGTCAGCTTTCTCCTGCCAGACCTCATCTCCTTCGCCGCCTGTAAGCATGGTCTTGGCCTTCAGACTTCCGCCGGTGATTTTAAGCCAGCTCAGTCGGGCGCCCTGAGCGTCCCGGCTGATTTTAAACACCTTTGCGCCAAATTCC
>JAZQVX010000052.1:0-8315 GCA_045632045.1 Lawsonibacter sp. | reverse complement strand
AACGTCGAGATCCCCGTGTGGCGCGGCGTTGTCGGCCCCAAGGCTATGAGCCCCGAGGCTGCTGCTTTCTGGAGCGAGACCCTGGGTAAGGTTTCCGAGACCGAGAAGTGGAAGAACGACTACCTGGACAAGAACAAGCTGATCTCCAACTACATGACTCAGGCTGAGGCCACCGAGTACATGACTCAGTATCAGGCTGACTACCTGGCCAGCATCGGCAAGGACAAGTAAGTAAAACCCCTTTTTGGGAAGGTTCTGCGTGCTGCGCAGAACCTTCCCATTCTTTTTCTCGTATTTGTGACTGATTTTTTTGGAAAAGGAGAGAATTTCCTATGAAGCTTTGTTACCAGGTGGCCACTCCCGATGTGGCCATTGCTGAATCCGTTACCGCCTATCAGGGTCCTCTGCAGAAGACCTTCGGCGATCTGGCCAAGCTGGGTTATGACGGCGTCGAGCTGATGACCATCGACCCCATGAAGCTGGACTGGAATGAGGTCCGCAAGACCGCTTCCGATCTGGATCTGACCGTGGGTCTGGTCTGCACCGGCGAGATCTTCGGCCAGCTGGGTCTGTCCTTCGCCGATCCCGATGCCGGCCGTCGTGCTGAGGCCATTGCCCGCGTCAACGGCATCATCGACTTTGCCGCTTCTCAGAACGCCAAGGTCAACATCGGCCGTGTCCGCGGCCAGTACCGTCCCGGTATCGCCCATGAGCAGACCGAGGAGTGGGCTGTTGAGGGCTTCCGCGCCATCAGCGATCACGCTGCTCCCAAGGGTGTCCAGATCGCTCTGGAGAATGTCACCATCATGCAGACCAACTTCCTGAACACCATGGACGAGTGCCGCCGCCTGATCGAGATGACCGACCGTCCCAACTTCAAGGCCATGATCGATGTCTTCCATCTGAACATCGAGGAGAAGGATCTGTATCAGGCCATCCGTGATAACTCCGACATCAACATCCATGTCCATCTGAGCGACAACAACCGCCGTTATCCCGGCCACTGCGGCATGGATTTCGAGAAGATCATCCGCACCTTCCATGAGATGGGTTACGACGATCTGTTCTGTACCGAGGTGTTCCAGATCCCCAACATGGAGGACTGCGCCCGTCTGGCCATTGAGCATCTGGCTCCCATCTTCGAGAAGGTCTACGGAAGGAAGCAGAGAGTATGAAGCGTATCGCCTGCATCGACACTGTTTACAGTGTAATTGATTCCTTCAATCAGCAGCTGCGTGAGGGCATCCCCGGTAATTTCCTCATTCATACCATGTATGATGACTTCCTGGCCACCGACCCCGCCCCCGGCCAGTCCGGCAAGTTTACCCCCATCAACCACCAGCGTCTGCGTCTGGACATGCAGGCTCAGGCTCTGACCGGCGCTGACATCATCGTGGTGACCTGTTCCACCCTTTCTCCCTCTGTGCGTCTGCTGCGGGGTGAGTTCAATGTGCCCGTGGTCGCCATTGACGACGCCATGGTCAATGAGGCTGTGGCCATCGGCACCAAGATCGGTCTGATGGCTACCGCCAAGAGTACCGTTGCCCCCTCCACCAGCGCCATTGAGGCCGCCGCGGAGGCCGCCGGTAAGGAGATCGACCTGAAGGTGCTGTACAACGAGGACGCCATTCTGGCCCTCAAGTCCGGCGATCAGGCTACCCACGACCGTCTGGTGCTGGAGATGGCCGATCAGCTGAAGGACCGCGATGTTATCGTTCTGGCACAGGCCTCCACCGCCTATATGGAGCAGGCCGTGGCCGAGCGCTCCGGTGTTACCACCCTGTCCAGCCCCAAGCGCTGCATTGAGCAGCTGCGCAAGATGATGGAGGAGCTGTAATATGAGAGATCCTATCCAGCGTTACTTCAAGGTTGGTCTGGTGTCCGGCATGATGTATGCCCCCATGCTGAAGGAAGGCCCTGCCGCCTGGCCCAAGCTGGTGCGCGCCATCGCTGTTGACGAGTACTTCGATGTGGTGGAGCTCAATCCTCTGCCCAATGACGAGATCCGTCAGCAGGTGAAGGCTTTGGTGGATCAGAGCCACATGACTCTGGTGCAGAACGCCCACGGCCGTCTGCTGGGCGCCGGTCTGAATCCCAACGATGTGGATGAGGCCGGTCGTCAGGCCGCTGAGGACGCCCTCAAGGCCGGTGTGGACGAGGCAGCCGCTCTGGGCAGCAAGACCATGGGTATGCTGTCCGGCCGCTGGACTGAGGAGACCCGTGAGGAATGCTTCCATCAGCTGGTCAAGACTGTGGTCAATGTGTGCAAGTATGCCCAGACCAAGGGTATTCTGGTGGAGCTGGAGGTCTTCGACCACGACATCGCCAAGTGTTCTCTGCTGGGCCCCGCCCCTCTGGCTGCCCGCTTTGCCGCCGCTGTCCGCTGCGAGGTGTCCAACTTCGGTCTGATGGTGGATCTGAGCCACTTCCCCATGACCTATGAGACTTCCGCTCAGGTCATTTCCGTTCTGCGTCCCTACATCACCCACTTCCATTTCGGCAATACCGTCTGTGAAGATCCCGTTGCCGAGGCCTACGGCGATGAGCATCCCCGTTTCGGCTTCCCCAACAGCAGCAACGACACCGCTGAGGTGCTGGACTTCCTGAAGGTGCTGAAGGACAACGGTTTCTTCAACGCTCAGGAACCCTATGTTCTGACCTTTGAGGTCAAGCCCTGGGCCAATGAGGATCCCGCCGTTATCGTCGCCAACTCCAAGCGCGTGCTCAACCGCGCATGGGCTTTGCTGGAAGACTGATATGAATTGAAAAACGACCATTCTCCCAAAGAGAATGGGCGTTTTATTATGTGTTCCCAAGGAAAAATCCATGAACGGCGCATTGAAAATGGGGGAGAAGTTCGGTATAATAGCCTCAGAACAACAAAATGGGAGGAACATGATATGTTCAGTAATTACCAGAGCAAGTTTGTGACTCCGGAAGTGGCGGCCAAGGCCGTGCAGTCCGGTGACTGGGTGGACTACGGCTTCGGCGGCGGTTTCCCCGAACTGATGGATAAGGCCATCGCCGCCCGCAAGGACGAGCTGAAGGATGTGAAGGTCCGCGGCGGTCTGGTGATCCGTCCCCGCATCGAGGTCATCGAGTGCGACCCCGAGCAGAGCGCCTTCCACTATTACAGCTGGCACATCGGCGACTATGAGCGCAAGATGCAGGCCAAGGGCCTGGTGCAGTTCATGCCCATGATCCTGCGCTTCCTGCCCGATCTGTACCGCTATCATATCCGCTGTGATGTGGCCTGCGTCCCTGTATCCAAGCCCGATGCACAGGGCTACTGCGGTCTGGGTATCTCCAACTACGCATGGCGCACCATCTTTGAGAATGCCCGCACCGTCATCTTTGAGATCAACGAGCATATGCCCACCCTTCACGGCGTGGACGGCTCTCACCGTGTCCACCTGTCTGAGGCTGATTTTATCGTTGAGGGCGAGCATGAGCCTCTGCCCCTGCGCACCTACAAGGATCCCTCTCCCATTGATGTGGCCATTGCACGGAATGTCCTGAAGGAGATCCCTGACGGCGCCACCCTCTCTCTGGGTGTGGGCGGCGTGCCCTTTACCGTGGCCAAGATGCTGGCTGAGTCCGATCTGAAGGATCTGGGCTGCCACACCGGCACCATCAGTGATGCCTATCTGGCCCTGCACAAGGCCGGTAAGCTGACCAACAAGCGCAAGGAAGTGGACAACGGCTACTCCACCTGGAACCTGGCCATGGGCTCTCAGGAGCTGTACGACTGGCTGCAGGAGGAACCCCATCTGTTCCGTCCCTCTGATGTGGATTATGTCCACTCTCCCGAGCGCATGAGCAAGCTGAGCAACTTCGTGGGCATCATGGGCGGCGTGCAGCTGGACCTGATGGGTCAGGAGAACGCCGAATCCGCCGGCAAGCGTCAGCTGTCCGGTATCGGCGGTCAGCTGGACTTCCTGGAGGGAGCCTACCGCTCCAAGGGCGGCAAGGGCTTCATCTGCCTCAATTCCGCCCGCAAGGACAAGGAGGGCAATCTGAAGTCCAACATCGTGCCCTTCATCCCCGGCGGCAGTGTCGTTTCCGGCCCCCGCACCATGATCCAGTATGTGGCCACCGAGTACGGTGTGGTCAAGCTGTCCGGTCTGTCCGTGCGTGAGCGCGCCGAGGCCATGATCTCCGTGGCACACCCCGATTTCCGTGCCGAGCTGACCAAGTACGCCGAAGAGAACTTCTGATAAACAAAGAAATCCCCCGAACCGCGACAGGTTCGGGGGATATTTTTTTTGAGCGATCAGCCCAGGATCATTTTCACGCAGCCGTACATGCCCGCGTCGTTACCCAGCTCGGCGATGACGATGGAGGTGCCGGTGGAAACATGGAAGGCGTACTTGCGATAGTATTTCAGGGCGGTGTTGGTGATGATGGTACCGGCGCGGCTCATGCCGCCGCCCACGATGTAGACATCGGGGTCGGTGGTGCAGGAAACATAGCTCATGGCACGGCCCAGATACTCGCCGCAGCGCTCCACGATGGAGGCGGCCATGGGCTCGCCCTCGCGGGCCAGATCACAGATGTCCTTGGCGGTGAATTTTTCCAGCTCACGCAGCTTGGAGGGGGTGTCACACTGTTCCAGCATGACCTTGCCCATGCGGACGATGCCGTTGGCGGAGGCGTACTGCTCCAGACAGCCCCGCTTGCCGCAGTTGCAGGGGACGGCCTCGTTGGGCTCCACGGTCATATGGCCCACTTCGCCGGCACCGCCGTTGGCACCTGCCACGATCTTGCCGTCAATGACTACGCCGCCGCCCACGCCGGTGCCCAGGGTGAACATAACTGCGCTGTTGTAGCCCTTGCCGCCACCCATCCACAGCTCGCCCAGAGTGGCCACATTGGCATCATTGCCGGCGGCCACATTGGGGATCTCGGGGAGAAGCTCATTCATCTTATCCTTCAGGTTGAATACGGCCCAACCCAGATTGATGCACTTATAGACGGTGAAGTCAGAGCCCACGGGGCCGGGGACGCCCATGCCGACGCCCTCTACCTGATCGGCGGGGATGGCTTTTTCGGTCAGCTTGGCGCGGATGGAGTCGGCCACATCAGCGAGGATGAAATCGCCGTGATTTTCGGTGCGGGTGGGGATCTCCCACTTCTCCAGCATGGTTCCCTCGGTGGAGAACAGGCCGATCTTGACGGTGGTACCGCCGATGTCAACACCAAAAGCGTAAGGTTTCATGAAAATTCGCTCCATTTCTTAAAAAGATTCCGCGGGATCGAGGGCGCGGCAGCTGTGGCGCTCCACGATGGCGTGGGGGACAATGATCTTGGTAGCCATGAGGTTGGGATTTTCCACATGGTTGATGAGTTGGGAAGCGGCCTCAAAGCCCAGCTGGAAGGTATTTACATCCATAGAGGTAAGCTGAGGGAAGGTGAGCTGTGCGATGAGGGAATTATTGAAGGAGATGATGGAGATGTCGCCGGGGATGGAAAGTCCCATCTGGAGGCAGATACGCTCCAGGGAAACGGCAAGAATGTCGTCGCTGACCACGATGGCGGTGGGACGATCCTCGCGGCTGAGCAGAGAGCGCAGCTCGTCCGTCTTGTCAAAGGAGAAGTGTTCCGCCTCCACGGCGAATGCGGGGTCGGGAGTCAGACCGTGCTGGAGCAGAGAGAGCTGATAGCCGGACTTGCGGTCGGCGGAGAAGAGGAAAGAGCTCTGGCTGCCCAGATAGGCGATGCGGCGGTGTCCCAGCGCATAGAGATACTCGGTGGCCTCACGGCCGGCGGAGAGGTTATCGTTGTCGATGCAGATGGTCTGGTTGGCCAGCTGGCTGGCCTTGCCCACCAGGGCATAGAGATAGCCCTCCTCGCACAGATGGTTGACCACCACATCGTCGCTCTTGGAGTAGAGGAGGATGAAGCCCTCCACCTGCTCACCCCGGGTCAGGGTGCGGATGGCCTGCAGGATCTCCTGCTCGTCCTGACCGGTGATGATGGTGCTGGCATACTGGCGCTGGTTGCAGAACTGGCTGATGCCGCGGATGACTTCGAGGAAGAAGGAGTTTTCATAGACCTCACGGGGAGAGGGGGGGAGGATGATGCCGATCTGTCGGGCTTTTGGTGCGGTGATGCCGGAAGGGGTAGAGGGCTCATAGCCCAGCTTGGTCATGGCACGACGGACTTTTTCACGGGTCTCCTTGCTGATGGAGGGGTTGTTTTTGCACACGCGGGAAACGGTGGAGGGGGAAACGCCGGCCAATGTGGCAACATCTTTCACGGTAACAGCCATATTTGCACTCCCTTTTCTGCAAATGATTTCGTACTTCTATTGTAGAAGATGGGAACGGGGATGTCAATTCTTTATTGCTCTACCGCAATTATTTCTGCAATGTATACGCAAGGGATAAAAACGCCCTCCGGGATCTCCGGAGGGCGTTGGTCATTCAATATTCACCCAGCCAGCGGCCTTTGGTGACGGGGACGGCCTGACCGGCGGCAAGACTGGCGGGGACATCCAGAATGCGCTGGTTTCTGCTGCCGCGGAAAGCCAGTTCCAGACTGCGCTCGGCCAGCAGGAAGGGGCCGTCGATGAGGACATCAATGGCGCCCAGCAGTTCCCGCTGGGCGGGAGTACCCTCCATCAACTGCTCAAAGGTATAGCCGGAATAGGAGGCAACCTCATAGCCGCTCTGCTTCAGAAGTTCGGCCAGACGGGCGAAGCCTTCGGCCTGAGCGAAGGGCTCGCCGCCGGAGAAGGTGACACCACGGCACAGGGGATTGGAGCGGACGATCTCAAAGATACGCTCCTCCTCCATGGGGGTGCCACAGCCGAAGTCCCATGTTTCCGGATTGTGGCAGCCGGGGCAGTGGTGGGGACAGCCCTGGGAGAAGACGGTGCAGCGGATGCCGGGGCCGTCTACGATGCTGTCCTCCACAATACCGGCCAGATCAAGCATCGGCCTTCAGACCGTGCTTGACACGGTCACGCTCCTCGGCGCGCTTGGCGTCGTTCCACTTGTCCATGGTACCGACCAGATAGCCGGTAATGCGGCGGATGCGCTCAAAGCCAACGCCCTGACCCAGCTTCTCGTTTTCAGTCTTAACGGTCATAAAGTTACCTCCTTACTCGATGCCCCGGAATGCAGGCATTTCGGGGTACAGTCTTCTCAGTTCTTCTGCCTTCTCGGGGGAGATGTTCTCGCCCTCGCGGCGGCCGCAGCGGGGGCAGACATCGCCGATGACACCCACATAGCCGCAGACGGGATCGCGATCAACGGGGTGGTTGATGCTGCCGTAGCCGATGCCGCAGTCGTGCATACAGCGCACAACGGTTTCGAAGGCTTCGACATTCTTCACGGTGTCGCCGTCCAGCTCCACATAGCTGATGTGACCGGCGTTGCACAGAGCGTGGTAGGGGGCCTCCAGACGAATCTTGTCATAGACGGAGGTGTTGTACCACACGGGGATGTGGAAGGAGTTGGTGTAATACTCGCGGTCGGTGATGCCGGCTCGCTTACCGTAGCGCTTCTGATCCATGCGGATGAAGCGGCCGGACAGACCCTCAGCGGGGGTGCCAAGCAGGGTGAAGTTCATCTTCATATCCTGAGATTTCTTGTCGCAGTAGTCGCGCATGAAGCCGATGATCTCCAGACCCTTGCGCTGCATGTCCTCGCCCTCACCGTGGTGACGGCCGTACAGAGCGGTCAGCGTTTCGGCCAGACCGATGAAGCCGATGGACATGGTGCCGTGCTTGAGAACCTCGCGCAGGTCGTCCCGGGTGGTGAGCTTCTCGGAGTCCAGCCACACGCCCTGACCCATGAGGAAGGGATAGTTGTAGATGTGCTTGCTGGCCTGGATCTCAAAGCGATCCAGCAGCTGCTGGGACACCAGATCCAGCATGTCCTTCAGCTTTTCGTAGAACAGTTTCTCGTCGCCGTCGCTCTCCAGAGCCAGACGGGGCAGATTGATGGAGGTGAAGGACAGGTTGCCGCGGGAATAGGCGATCTGGCGGCTGGGGTCGTAGACATTGCCCATAACGCGGGTACGGCAGCCCATGGTGGCGACCTCAGTCTCGGGGCGGCCGGGGACATAGTACTGCAGGTTGAAGGGGGCGTCCAGGAAGGTGTAGTTGGGGAAAAGGCGCTTGGCGCTGACCTTGCAGCTCAGACGGAACAGGTCATAGTTGGGGTCGCCCTCGTTATAGTTGACGCCCTCTTTGACCTTGAAGATGTGGATGGGGAAGATGCAGGTCTCGCCGTGACCCAGACCAGAGTCCAGAGCCTTCAGAATGTTGCGAATGACCATACGGCCCTCGGGGGAGGTGTCGGTACCGT
>JAZQVX010000051.1:0-2902 GCA_045632045.1 Lawsonibacter sp. | reverse complement strand
GCCAGCTCACGATGAGAACGACCGCCAGACCCAGCAGACCGGGAACGGTGAGCAGGGGGGCCAGATTGCCCAGCATGGTGCCGGTGAAGTAGAAATAGGTGGTCAGCGCCAGAAAGATCAGCACATAGACCAGTGCGATCCATGCCATGGTGCGCTTGACGGGGGAGGAGGGGGTGTAGACCTCCTCCTTGTCCCGGTCGTTGAAATTGGGGTTTTTGTTCATGAGAACTCCTTTTTGCGGGCTGTCACGCCTCGCCTGTTCGCGACGCACGGCTTCCCTGCGATTCGGAACACAAACAGAACCGCAGGGGGTTCTTGGTTTGTATTCCTCACTCCGGTCCATCCGCGCTGCTCACGACGGCTCAGCGCTTCTCCTTCAGCAGATCGCGGATCTCAGCCAGCAGCTCCTCGGAAGTGGGGGCGGGCTCGGCGGGAACCTCGGGCTCGGGCTCAACGACCTCTTCCTCCTTCTTCTTCTTCAGAGCCTCGGCCTTCTCACGCATGGTGTTGATGGCCTTGACCATGCAGAAGATGGCGAAAGCGAGGATGATGAAGTCGACGATGACGGCGATCAGGTTGCCGTACTTGATGGCGATCTCGGCGGCAGCCTCGGTACCGTCAGCGTTCAGAACGGCCTCTTTCAGAATGATCTTCCACTGGGTGAAGTCAACGCCGCCCATCAGCATGGACACGGCGGGCATGATGACATCATTGACCAGAGAGGTGGTGATCTTGCCGAAAGCAGAACCGATGATCATACCGACAGCAAGGTCGATCACATTACCGCGCATGGCAAACGCCTTAAATTCTTCCATAAACTTCTTCATAATGTTTACCTCCGGTTTATTTTTTTATCCGCGTACCCCGCGCCAGCTTCCGCCACAGCAGGCAGCCGCCGATGGTCACGCAATAGGTAACAAAAAAACGGGCGATGAACTGTACGCTCACCCGGGACAGGCCCAGACGGGGGGCGTACTGGTTAAACAGGGTGATGACCAGACAGTGCCACAGATAGATGTCGAAACTGATCCGGTCAAGACTCCTTACGAAGGAGGGCAGGGGAGAGGGGAGGCGCAGCGCCAGATCAAACAGGGCGAGAATGGCGCTGAAAATATACATGGTGTGGATGTGCTCCAGATAGGGGATGTATCGCCGGCCGGAGAAGGTGAGTACGCTCAGTCCCGCGTTGGCCAGGGCGAAAAATACCGCCAGAAACCAGATCAGTCCCCGGTTTTTCCCCACAAACTCCTTGAACTGTGGATAATATTCTCCGATACAGCACCCGGCCATGTAATAGGCCAGATAGGAGGTGAAGATCCGGTCGGAATACTGGAAGGTGACACCGGGCAGGAAAACCTGCAGCACGCCGTTGAAATACATGGAGCTCAGCCACATGATGCCTACGGAGAAGGGAACCAGCAGCAGGGGCGACCATCGGCGGGCCAGCCAGCGGAACAGGGGCGCCAGCAGGATGAACTGGGTCAGGGCAATGAGGAAGTAAAACTGGGCCGACAGCCCGCCCCGCACCAGATACAGACCAAAGTCCTTCAGTGAGAAGGGGAACCACTTCAGCCAGTACACGAACACCAGATAATAGATCAGGGATGTGACCACATAGGGATAGAGCAGATGCTCCGCCCGACCCCGGTAATAGGAGGACAGGCTCTGCGCTCTGTCCCGGGGGAGGGTGAGCTTCACGCCGCTGAGCAGAAAGAAACCGGGCACCGACACAAAGGCCAGCCGCTGGGCCATGAGGATGAGGGCGTAGCTCCAACTCATCTTGTTCAGCACCGACACAGGGTGGGACGCCACATGGATGAAGACCACCAACAGGCAAAACAGCACATTCAGCGCTGACAACTCTTCCTTGCGTTGGGTGGAGGCCATATCCGTCCTCCTTTCATTTTCGGAACCCCGGAAACCCTTGCGGCGCAAGGGTTTCCGACGAATCCCGTTTTCAGGCTGTTTTTGGGAGTCGAAATGAGGTCAGATTCGATTGAAACTGCTCCAAATCGCTCCAGAGCGGTAAAACTATTTGTAATAACCGATTTTTATTATACTTGGTGTAGTATGTGGGGGGTGAATATACTGATCCCAGTTTACCCCCTCAGTCGCCTACGGCGACAGCTCCCCCGTAAAGGGGGCGCTTTTGACCTCCCCCCTTGCGGGGGAGGTGGCACGGCGAAGCCGTGACGGAGGGGGTTACTTCTTGGGAACCAGAACCTCCTGGCCGCCCGCGTCCTCGCGGACGGCATATCACTCGTTTCCACATATATGTGAAAACTCGTTCATTCTGTCGCTCGTCCTTTTCAACCGATGACCGCTACGCTGGGTCATCGGTTGAGTTTGGAGTTTCAAGAAATTACTTCTTGGGAACCAGAACCTCCTGGCCGCCCATGTAGGGACGCAGGGCAGCGGGGATGGTGACGGAGCCGTCGGCCTGCAGGTGGTTCTCCAGGAAAGCGATCAGCATACGGGGAGGAGCCACGACGGTGTTGTTCAGGGTGTGGGGCAGGTACATCTTGCCGTCCTCGCCCTTGACGCGCATCTTCAGGCGGCGGGCCTGGGCCTCACCCAGGTTGGAGCAGGAGCAGACCTCGAAGTACTTCTGCTGACGGGGAGACCAGGCCTCGATGTCGCAGGACTTGACCTTCAGGTCGGCCAGGTCACCGGAGCAGCACTCCAGCTGACGGACGGGGATCTCCAGAGAGCGGAACAGCTCCACAGAGTAGCGCCACATCTTCTCGTACCAGTTCATGGAGTCCTCGGGCTTGCAGACGACGACCATCTCCTGCTTCTCGAACTGGTGGATACGGTAAACGCCGCGCTCCTCGATGCCGTGGGCACCCTTCTCCTTGCGGAAGCAGGGAGAGTAGGAGGTCAGAGTCTGGGGCAGATTGCC
>JAZQVX010000050.1:0-2409 GCA_045632045.1 Lawsonibacter sp. | reverse complement strand
CAGCTTGCCATTGTGCTGGCGCTGGCGCTGTATAAACGGGAGAACGACCGCCGCCGCCGCCGCGAGATCAACAAATATCTGGACAATATGGCGGGCAGCGTGGACATCGCGACAAAGGATACCATGACCAAGGCGCCTCTGCCCATGCTCATGTTCCGCCCCGAGAGCGGCGAGATCATCTGGGCAAATGACCGCTTCGGTCAGATGACGGGGGAGAAGAACGGCGATCAGCTCTATGAGCGCAAGCTCACCGAGTTCATCCCCGGCTTTGAGACTCGCTGGATCATTGAGGGCAAGAGCGCCCATCCCGGCGAAGTTGTTTTTGGAGAGCGCCGCTATCTGGTCTTTGGCCAGCTGGCCCGTACCGGTGGGCGAAGCGGCGGCTTCGTGGCCACCACCTACTGGCTGGATGTGACCGAAATGAGCCAGATCCGGGACATCTATCAGGCCACCCGCCCTGTGGCGGCCATCCTCCTTATCGACAACTATGAGGATCTGATGATGAAGAACCTCACCGATAACGAGCGCTCCAACATGCTGGCCGAGATCGACGCCCGTCTGGACACATGGGTGGCCAGCACCGGCGGTCTGCTGCGCCGCTATCAGCGTGAGCGCTATCTGTTCATCTTCGAGGAGCAGTATCTGGAGAAGTTCATCGAGAAGAAATTCGATGTTCTGGACGCCGTGCGCGAGGTGGTCAACCCCAGCGGCATCAACGCCAGTCTGTCCATCGGTATCGGCAAGGACGGCGACAGTTTCCACGAGCTGCTCAGCTTTGCCAACCTGTCTTTGGACATGGCCCTGTCCCGCGGCGGCGACCAGGCCGTCATCCGCAACAAGTACACCTTCGAGTTCTACGGCGGCCGCACCAAGGAGACCGAGAAGCGCACCAAGGTGAAGAGCCGCGTCATGGCCAATGCCCTGTCTGCCCTGATTTCCGACTCCTCCCGGGTCTTTATCATGGGTCACAAGACCCCCGATAACGACTGCGTGGGCGCGGCGGCAGGTGTCTTTGCCCTGTGCCGGAAAAACGGCATCCCCGCCCACATCATCAAGGCGCCTTCCCCCAACCCCTCTCAGGAGCTGGCCGAGCGTCTGCAGCAGGTACCCGAGTATCAGGACGGCTTCATGACCGCGCAGGACGCTCTGCTGGCGGCCGACAGCCGCTCTCTGGCCGTGGTGGTGGACACCAACCGGCCCGAGCAGGTGCAGGCCCCCGAACTGCTCCAGTCCTGTAACCGGGTGGCGGTCATCGACCACCATCGCCGCGCGGCCACTTACATCGACGGCGCAGCCCTGAACTATCACGAGCCCTATGCCTCCTCCGCCTCGGAGCTGGTCACGGAGCTTCTGCAGTACACCGTGGAGCCCAACCAGCTGCTGCGCTGCGAGTCTGAGGCCCTGCTGGCGGGCATCGTGCTGGACACCAAGAATTTTACCATGCGTACCGGCGGACGCACCTTCGAGGCCGCCGCCTTCCTGCGCCGCTCCGGTGCCGACACCGCAGAGGTGAAGAAGCTCTATCAGAACAACTTCCGCGACACCGTTTCCAAATATTCCATCATCCAGAACGCCGACCTCTACCGGGAGCATATCGCCATCGCCTACTCCGAAACTCCCGTGGGTCGTGTCACTGCCGCTCAGGCGGCGGATGAGCTGCTCAACATCATCGGCATCGACACTTCCTTTGTGCTGGCCGGGGACGGAGAGCATGTGAATATGTCCGCCCGCTCCATGGGCGACACCAATGTGCAGGTCATTCTGGAGGCCCTGGGCGGCGGCGGCAACGCGGCGGCTGCGGGCGGACAGGTGTCCGGCAAGAGCGTGGAAGAAGTGGTGGCCGAACTCAAGGTCGCCATCGACAAGTATTTTGAAAGTTAAATAAACCGCTAACCCGGCGCCCCCTTTACGGGGGAGCCGGCACCGCCGCAGGCGGTGACTGAGGGGGTTATATTTCTGCATTACCCCCTCCGCCTCCCCCGCAAGGGGGGAGGTATATTTCATTTCTCTTATTTAGAAAGGACGATATATCATGAAAGTTATTCTGCAGCAGGATGTTAAGGGTCAGGGCAAGAAGGGTCAGCTGGTGGAGGTTTCCGACGGCTACGGCCGCAACTTCCTGCTGGCCAAGAAGCTGGCCGTGCTGGCTACCCCCGAGAACATGAACACCATGAAGATGCAGGAGAAGGCCAAGAAGGCTCAGGAGGCCGCCGAGAAGGCCGAGGCTCAGGCCATCGCCGCCAAGCTGAAGGAGCTGACCGTCAAGATCGTGGCCAAGGCCGGCGAGGGCGGCCGTCTGTTCGGCGCCGTCACCGGCAAGGAGATCGCCGAGGCTCTGTCCAAGCAGCACGGCATCACCATCAACAAGGCCAAGCTGGTGCTGGATGAGCCCATCAAGGCCTGCGGCGG
>JAZQVX010000049.1:0-9679 GCA_045632045.1 Lawsonibacter sp. | reverse complement strand
TGTATCAAATGAAAACCGCTCCCTGTTTGACACGGGGAGGGGTTCTTGTTGTGCGGAGCCATGCGTGAAAAACAAAAACTCCCATCCGAAACGGACAGGAGTTTTCTGGAGCGAGTGACGAGGCTCGAACTCGCTACCTCCACCTTGGCAAGGTGGCGCTCTACCAGATGAGCTACACTCGCAACAACAGATGCTATTATAACGCCTGTTGTAAAAAAGTCAAGGGGTAAAATGAAAAAAGTCAAAAACTTTTTTCTTCGGCGGCGCGCAGGATATCCTCTACATCGGCGCCCACGATGTCCAGACCCTCTGCGCGTACGCAGGAGATGTTTTCGATACCGAAAAAGCCCCGGGCAAGGGTGGACACATACTGGAAACCAAAGTCATAGTCGCCGATATAACCGCCGGCGGTGGTGACATAGATCAGGCGCTTTGCGTTACAAAGGGAGGCAGGGCGGCCCTCGTCGGTGTAGCGGAAGGTCAGACCGGAAACGGTGACGGCTTCCAGATAAGCTTTGAGCAGGGCGGGGAACATGAGATCCCAGTAGGGAGCGGCGATGACGATGGTATCAGCCTTGGCAAACTGACCGGCGTGGCGGAGCATGGGAGCATCGAAATCGCCGGCCGCCAGCAGTGCGTTGCGCCGGTCCAGACCCTCGCGATCCAGAAAGGGAATCGGGTCAGCGGAGAGATCCACTTCGATGAGATGGCCGGACAGGCGGTCGAGGACGGACTGAGCCAGACGGAGGGTGCGGGACTGGGGACGGACGCAGGCGTTGACGAAAAGGATCTGTTCCATGAAATTACCTCACAATTTGGAATGTTTCCCGCAGTTGAGCCATTTGCCGCCCCTCAGACACCAGGCGAAGCACAGACAGCTCAGACCCCAGGTGAGGGGATAGGCGGTAAAGATGACTGTGATATCGGGGATGAGACGAACCATCAGTGTAATATAGATGATGCGCAGTACGCACCAGCAGCTGAGCAGGATCAGCATGGAGGAGAGGGTCTTGCCGGCACCGCGGAGTACGGCGGCAGCGGCGTGGGCGAAGGCCAGCAGGAAATAGAACAGGGACTCGGTGCGGGCCTGTCGGACACCGTGGGCGATCACGCCGGGGGAGTCACTGAAGAGGGACACAAGCTCGGGCGCAAGGATCCAGAAACCGATGCCCACCAGTTCGGCTACCACAACGGCCATGACCAGACCGGTGCGGGCGCCTTTTCTACACCGTTCCAGTTCGCCGGCACCGAGATTCTGTCCCACGAAGGTGGTCAGCGCCATGGTCAGACTGACGATGGGCAGGAACACGAAGCCCTCCAGCTTGGAGTAGCTACCGCAGCCGGCCATTGCCTGATCGCCGAAGGCGTTGATGTTGGTCTGAACCACCAGATTGGCGATGGAGATCAGACTGTTCTGCAGGCCGCTGGGCAGACCCAGACGGAGCAGGGATTTCAGACTGGGGAGATCGACACGCAGGCGGTCGAAGCGGATCTGAATGAGGAATCTGCCGCTCATCAGATAGCGGATGCCAAGGAAGGCGCTCATACCCTGGCTGAGGATGGTAGCCAGCGCAGCGCCGGCGACTCCCATCTGGAAGACGACCACGAAGAGCAGATCCAGCACCACATTGCTCAGAGAGGAGATGATCAGATAGCGCAGGGGGCGCATGCTGTCGCCCAGCGCCTGAAAGATGCCGTTGGCGGTGTTATACAGTACCAATCCCAAAAGACCGGCGCAGTAGATGCGGAAGTACAGTACGGAGTTGGGCATGACGGACTCGGGGGTGCCCATCCAGCGCAGAATGGTGGGAGTGAAGCAGACGCCGAATGCCGTCAGCAGAAGTCCCATGGCCAGTGCAAAAATGAGCGCCGTGTGGATGGCGCGATCCGCGCCGGCACGGTCTTTTGCGCCCCAGCGGTGGGAAACAACGACACCGGCACCCACAAAAGTACCCTGAAAGAATCCGATGAGCAGGTGGCACAGGCTGCCGGAGGAACTGACGGCGGCCAAAGCGGCATCGCCGCAGAAGTTGCCTACCACAAAAGAGTCTGCCACATTATATAATTGTTGAAACAGATTTCCGAAAAACAAAGGCAGAGCAAAGCGCACCAAAGTTTTCCAGATACTGCCCTGAGTCATGGTAGGTTCCTGTGCCACAGCAGATCGTCACCTTTTGGAATGTAAATTTAAAACAAAAAACCCGCTGTTCTGACGAACAACGGGTTTCTGGAGCGAGTGACGAGGCTCGAACTCGCTACCTCCACCTTGGCAAGGTGGCGCTCTACCAGATGAGCTACACTCGCAACAACAGACGCTATTATAGCACCCGTTGGGAAAATGTCAATAGGAAAAATGAAAAAAGTTGAAAAAATTATGAGCAGGCGGGGAGGGAATTTTCCAGCCACAGATACCCTGCGCTCTCCCACAGAGCATCGGTGGCGAAAAGGGCGACGGGGGACTGGAGAGAGAGGTCGATATGGCGCCAGCCACTGTCGGTGGATACCACATTCCAGAAGTGGGGCTGTCCATCACGCAGACCCCGGGCTACCTTGCAGGAGATGCCCAGCTGACCGCACACGGAAGCGTAGGCCAGTGCCAGTCCCTCTGCGTTGGCACCGCCCTCCAACAGTGCGGCATATCCGGTAGAGCCCCCCTCGGGCAGGTATCCGCCGGCATCCAGAACTGCTTTGGCGGCGGAAGCGGGGGAAATCGAGTCGGCGGCGGTGAGGGCGGCTGTGATGCGCTGACTTGCCTGTGCCAACAGCAGGGTACGCTCCATGAGCAATGTGGAATCGGTTTCGTAACCGAAGTTCACCTCTACGATGCGCTGCTTGCCGGAGTTGGGGTAGATGCGCACATCCACCTCAGGGAATTCCAATGCCGAGTCGGGATTGGCGTAATACAGCTGCTGGATCAGATCCTGAACATAGTCCTCGTTCTGGTCGAAGAAGGTGATGCGCAGGACGCACTCGGGGGAGAACTGGCTCATGGCCCCGGTCAGGGCGGCCCGGACGGCGGAGATGCCAGTGACCGGGACGATGGATGCGATCTGCTGCTGGGTGCGCTGATAGGAGATCCCCACGCGGGCCTCGGTATAGGTCAGCAGAGGCTCCGTTTCGTAGGTGATGTTCTCCACGGCGTAAGCGGCCAGAGGGAATTCCTGCAGCACTTCCAACCGGGCGGCGCTGAGGTCGTCCTCGGCCTGAGGGGTCTGCATATACAGCCGGATGACACCTTCGTCGGCACCGGAGGAAACGAGATAACTCAGGGAGTTGACCAACTCCTGATAGGTTTCTACCCGCAGAACGGAGGAGGAACCGGGGTCGGTGGTGGTACTCTTGTGCTGGGTCACGGAAACATAGTCCCGGGAGAGCAAAGAGGCGCACCCGCTCAGAGACAGACAGGCGCACAGCAGGGCGCACAACAGTCGCTTCTTCATGGGTGAGCCTCCTTTCGTGTTACAGAATGGTCATCTGCTCCTCACCGCGGTCCTCTTCCTTGAGCAGTGCGCCGTTAATGGGCAGACTGCGGGCGCGGTAGCGGGTGGTGTGGACGATGTGGGTCTGGGTGAGGGGCAGAACCTTCTCCACCTTGTATTTGGGCTTGAGGGTCATGACATTGACGCCCTGGGTGGAGCGGGTGGTCTTGGGGTTGAGGGCGGAGGTATGGAAGATCAGACAGCGGCCCTCGCTGGAGATGACGGCGGCCTCGAAGTCCTCCTCCAACAGGAACGCGGCGGCCAGGGGGGATTTGTCGGAGTAGGCGCCGGTGAGCTTCTTGCGGCGGGTCTGGGTCTGATAGGCGCTCAGTTCCACACGGGCGACCTTGCCGTTTTCAAAGAAGAAGAGCAGGTGCTTGGTATAATCTCCGGGAAGACAGCTCCAGATGGCCTTCTCGTCGGGATCCATACCCAGCTTGGTGGGCAGATAGTCGCCCAGCACACTGGCCTTGGTGTCGTCGAACTCGCTCAGGCGGGTCTTGTAGCACTGCTGCTTGTCGGTAAAGACCAGCAGCTCGTCGGCGTTGTTGGCCTCCCACTGCTGGAAGGGGCCGTCGCCCTCTTTGTACTTCTGGTCGCTGGCCATGCGCAGGGACTGGGGGGTGATCTTCTTCAGATAGCCCTCTTTGGAGATGAACAGGTGGACGGGATAGCTGGGAGTCTCGTCCTCCTCGCGCTCGGGCTCGGCGGTCTGGAAGTCATAGATGATCTCGGTGCGGCGGGGGGCGGCATACTTCTTCTTAACCTCCTGCAGCTCCTGGGTAATACACTTTTTGATGCGGCGGGGGGAGTTGACCATGTCCTCCAGATCGGCGATCTCCTCCTCCAGGGTGTCGACCTCCTGGGTGCGCTTGAGGATGTACTCCTTGTTGATGTTGCGCAGACGAATATCGGCAACATACTCGGCCTGAATCTGGTCGATGCCGAAGCCGATCATCAGATTGGGGATGACCTCGGCGTCCTCTTCGGTTTCACGGATGATCTTGATGGCCCTGTCGATGTCCAGCAGGATGCGGCGCAGACCCTTCAGCAGGTGCAGCTTCTCCTTCTTCTTGCTCATGGAGAAGTAGATGCGGCGGCGGACGGACTCCATGCGCCATGCGATCCACTCGCCCAGAATTTCCCGCACGCCCATGACCCGGGGCATACCGGCGATGAGGATGTTGAAGTTGCAGGACTGGCTGTCCATCAGGGGGGTGGACTTGAACAGCTTGGCCATGAGTTTGTCGGGATCGGTGCCGCGCTTGAGGTCGATGGTCAGCTTCAGACCGGACAGATCGGTCTCGTCGCGCATATCGGCGATCTCCTTCACCTTGCCCAGCTTGATGAGCTCGGCCACCTTGTCCATGATGGCCTCGGAGGTGGTGGAGTAGGGGATCTCGTAGATCTCAATGAGGTTTTCCTTCTTGTCGTAGCGCCACTTGGAGCGCACCTTGAAGGAGCCGCGGCCGGTGCGGTAGATGTCGGCCAGGGCGGTGGGATCATAGAGCAGCTCACCGCCGGTGGGCAGGTCGGGGGCCTTCAGTGTGGACATGATGTCATGGTTGGGGTCTTTGAGCAGGGCGATGGTGGTGTCGCAGACCTCGGCCAGATTGAAGCCGCACAGGTCGCTGGCCATGCCGACGGCGATGCCCTTGTTTGCGGCCACCAGCACATTGGGGAAGGTGGTGGGCAGGAGAGTGGGCTCCATGATTTTGCCGTCATAGTTGGGGACGAAATCCACGGTGTCCTGATCGATGTCCCGGAACATCTCGGCACAGATGGGGTCAAGACGAGCCTCGGTATATCGGGAGGCGGCCCATGCCATATCGCGGGAGTACACCTTACCGAAGTTACCCTTGGAGTCGACAAAGGGGTGCAGCAGGGCACCGTAACCCCGGGACAGGCGCACCATGGTGTCGTAAATGGCGGCGTCGCCGTGGGGGTTGAGCTTCATGGTCTGACCCACGATGTTGGCGGACTTGGTGCGGGCGCCGCTGAGCAGCTTCATCTGGTACATGGTGTACAGCAGCTTGCGGTGAGAGGGCTTGAAGCCGTCGATCTCTGGAATGGCGCGGGAAACGATGACCGACATGGCGTAGGGCATATAGTTGAGCTCCAGCGTCTCGGTGATGGGCTGTTCCAGCACCTCGGCGCGCAGACCCATGACATTGCCGGTGTCAGGGGCGGAAACTTTGGTTGTCTTTTCTTTCTTCTTCATGCGTCACCTCAAAGGGCATAATTCTCAGTATATTCAGTATAACATCCTAAAGTGAAAAACACAACAAAAAACCTGCCGCGGGATTGTGTCCTGCGGCAGGTTTGAAGTGGATGGGATTTACTTCTTGGCGGGCTTCTGGAAGAGGATGAAGACCACGGCGCTGACGGCCATCAGCATGGGGTAGTACATGTAGGGGATGATCTGGACGGCGGAAACACCGGCGCCGGCAGAGGCGTACAGCAGCTGAGCGCCGTAGGGGATCAGACCCTGCACCACGGAGGCGAAGATGTCCAGCAGGGAAGCGGTGCGGCGGGGATCGATGTCGTACTCCTCGCTGATGTCCTTGGCGATGGAGCCGGTCATGACGATGGCCACGGTGTTGTTAGCGGTGGCAATGTCAACGGCACCGACCAGAGCGGCGATGCCCAGCTGGGCGCCCTTCTTGGTGTTCACGCGGCCGCGGATGAAGGAGATCAGCCAGTCGATGCCGCCATACTCCTTCACCAGAGCGCCGATGCAGGCCACGATGATGGAGATAACGGTGATGTCATACATGGCGGTGACACCGTTGCCCATGACGGAGAAGGTCTGGGTCCAGTCGAAGGCGCCGGTAATCAGACCGACGATGACGGACAGGACGGTGCCGCTCATCAGAACGACGAAGACATTGATGCCGATCAGAGCGCCAACCAGAACCACCAGATAGGGGATGACCTTCAGGATGCTGTACTCGCCGACTTCGATGTTGCCTGCGACGCTGCCGGAGGCCATGACGATGAAGATGATGAAGGTGATGACGGCGGCGGGCAGGACGATGAGGAAGTTCATGCGGAACTTGTCCTTCATCTCACAGCCCTGAGTGCGGACGGCGGCGATGGTGGTATCGGAGATCATGGACAGGTTGTCACCGAACATGGCGCCAGAGGCAACGGCGGCGATACACAGGGTCACGCTGAAGCCGGTGGCCTCACTCATGGAGACGGCGAAGGGAGCCAGAGCGGAGATGGTACCCACGGAGGTGCCCATGGAGGTAGACACGAAGCAGGCGATCAGGAACAGACCGGCCACAGCCACCTGGGGAGGCAGGAAGGTCAGGAACAGATAGACGGTGCTCTCGGCGCCGCCGGCGGCGGAGGTGGCGCCGGAGAAAGCGCCGGCAGCCAGGAACACCAGACACATGGTCAGAATGTTCTCGTCAGCCACGCCGTTGGCCATGACCTTCAGCTTGGCGTTGAAGTCCAGCTTCTTGTTCTGGAAGCAGGCCACAGCCAGTGCGATCAGGAAGGCCACGATGGCGGGGGTCTGATAGAATCCCATTTCGATCTTCAGGATGTACTCGAAGAGGATGCCGGAGCCCAGGTACAGCACCAGAAATACTCCGATGGGGAGCAGCGCGAGGGCGTTGCCTTTTTTGGTGGTTTCTTTCATACTTTCATTCCTTTCTTTTTGCCCTCATTCCGTGGGGCGCTGTTTGGCGGTGTATTCGGCGATGTCAATTTTGATGACACTGACGATGCTCACCATTTTGTCGTCGAAGGTGAAGTCCTTGCCGGTCTGGGTCTTCATAAGAACGGACAGACCTTTCTTTTTCTCCTCCACATCTTCAAGGATCTCGGCTCTGCCCAGACCCATAACGCTGGAATAAGTAGTGCCGTAACGGCAGGCGATGTCGCCGTCAAAGGGGACGACATCGCATTCCAAAGTACAGAACACCTTGGGATTGGCACGCATGACATCCAGTTTGCGGCCCCACTTGGCGCCGTGGATGTAGAAGGTCAGCTTGCCCTCCTCCATGGTATAACCGTAGTTCATGGGGACCACATAGGGTTCATCCCCGTCCACCATGCCGATGTGGACGATTTTGGCCTTGTCCAGAATCTCACAGATGCGGGTGAGATCGGTGACTTCCCGCTCCCGGCGGGTAATTCCTTTTTTTATATCGGTGTCCCCCTTTTTATTTCGTAAGCAGTACCACCGTCTCCACATGGGCAGTACGGGGGAACAGATCCACAGGCTGAGCCTTTTCGCACTTGTAGCCCAGTTCCTCCAGCCGCTTCACATCCCGGGCCAGTGTGGCGGGGTCGCAGGAAACATAGACGATGCGGCGAGGAGCCATGGATGCCAGAATGGCGGGCACCTCGGGGCCCAGACCCTTGCGGGGCGGATCCACGCAGATGACATCGGGGCGGATGCCGTCGTCGGCCAGCTTCTGTGCGATGGCACCGGCGTCGCCGCAGAAGAACTCCGCGTTGGTCACGCCGTTTCGCTGGGCGTTGGCCTTGGCGTCCTCAATGGCCTCGGGGACGATCTCGGCGCCGATGACCTTGCCGGCCTGTCGGGACAGTGCCAGAGAGATGGTGCCAATGCCGCAATACAGGTCGAGGACGGTTTCAGAGCCTTCCAGCTGGGCAAACTCCAGTGCCTTGGCATACAGCCGCTCGGTCTGCGCCCGGTTGATCTGGAAGAAGGAGGGAACGGAGAGACGGAACTTCATGCCGCACAGGGTCTCCTCCAGATAGTCCTGCCCCCACAGAGTCTTATAGGTGTCACCCAGAATGACATTGGTGTCCTTCTTGTTAATGTTGAGGACAACACCGACCAGTGTGGGGCAGACCTCGCGCAGCTGCTCGATCAGCTCCTGGGCGTGGGGGAGGGTATCACCGTTGACCACGATGCAGCACAGGGCCTCGCCAATGCTGTTGGTGCGGAAGTAGAGGTGGCGCAGCAGACCTTTTCCGGTCGCCTCGTCATAGGCGGGCAGATGCAGATGTGCGGCGGTGAAGGTAAACACCTGGCGTAGCCGGGTGACGATCTCGGGCTGGAGCATGCAATCCTCCACATCCAGCACATGATGGCTGCGGGGACGATAATATCCCACGGACAGGCCCTCGATTCCTGCGTTCTTGTCAATCATAGGGGCAATTGGGAACTGTACCTTGTTGCGATAGCGGTCGGGAACTTCGGCTCCCATGACCTCGGGGACGGGGACAGTCACACCGCCCACCCGATGCAGGGCGTCCTCCACCCGCTGACGCTTGGCGCACAGCTCCTCGGCATAAGTCATGTGGCGGAACTGGCATCCGCCGCACTTGCCTGCCAGAGGACAGCCGGTGTCGATGCGCTCAGGGGAGGGGGAGACAAGCTCCACGCCCCGGCCCCATGCCACATTCTTATTGACCTTTTCCAGACGAACCATCCAGCGCTCACCGCGGATGGTGTGGGGAACGAAAACAACACGCCCTTCCAGACGGGCAACGCCCATTCCTTCGGCGGTATAATTTAAAATTTCAAGCTCGTGGACGGCGTTTTTCTGCCATTGAGCCATTTCACAGCCCTCCTTTAAAAGAGATGCCTATAATACCGACCTATTTTAACATATTTTCAGCAAAGGGTAAAGAGAAAAAGTTTTTTGAAAAAACCGTTGACAATCCGGTTTGGGTGTGCTATTATGACCTAGCTGACACGGGGAACACACTTTAATCCATGCGGGTGTAGTTCAATGGTAGAATCCCAGCCTTCCAAGCTGGTCGCGTGGGTTCGATTCCCATCACCCGCTCCATATGCGCCTGTAGCTCAGGTGGATAGAGCAACTGCCTTCTAAGCAGTGGGTCAGGGGTTCGAGTCCCTTCAGGCGTGCCACTTCCTTATTGTGAGTCAGCAAAGTGATATGGTGGGTATAGCTCAGTTGGTTAGAGCACCGGATTGTGGTTCCGGGTGTCGTGGGTTCGAATCCCATTACCCACCCCACATGAATAAGGCGTAGAGCCGGAGCCCAGGCTCCGGCTCTAACCTTATGTTTAGGCCCACTACACAGGGGTGTAGCCAAGTGGCAAGGCAAGGGACTTTGACTCCCTCACTCGTTGGTTCGAATCCAACCATCCCTGCCACATTTTTCCTGAATATGACTCAGTAGCTCAGTCGGTAGAGCAACTGCCTTTTAAGCCGTGGGTCCGGGGTTCGAGTCCCCGCTGGGTCACCA